>CAXTIY010000114.1:0-9449 GCA_964244215.1 uncultured bacterium | reverse complement strand
AAACGCTGCGAAACGCGGGAAAATCGAGCCCCGCGGCGTTCTTGATGACCGGCACCACGAGAAAGCGCGACCCGTCCTTGCGTTCGGTATCCACCGCGATGCCGAGGTGCACGCCGTTCTCCACCCGGTTCGCGGTCGTTCCCTCGCGGCGAAAGCTCGTAACCATGGCGGGAAAGTCGCTCGCGACGCGCGCCAGGGCGTACGCGATGAGGTGCGTGAACGAAATCTTTTCGCCGCGCCCGGCGGCCTTAAGCGCCGCATTAAGTTCGGTCCGGCGCGCTTCGAGCGTCCCGACGCCGAGCGTACGGAAACTCGTGGCCGTGGGAATCGTCAGACTCTGTTCCATGGCCGCGACGAGCGCGTTTGCCGGGCCGCGAAGCGCCGTCGCAACGGCGTCCCCGGGCGGCGCGGCGTCGCCTTTCGGCGCCGCATCCGGAGCGGCGGCGGTTTTCGGCGTACCGTTCGGCGGTCGACGGGCGAACGCTGCGTGGTCGGCCCAATGCTCCGACGCCTTGACGACGTCCTCGTTGAGAATCATGCCGCCGGGACCGGTGCCCTCGACCGTCGAAAGATCGAGGTGGGAGCGCTCGGCAAGGCGCTGAGCGCGATGCGAAGCGACGCCGTTCGGAGAGCCGATCGAAGCACCGTTCTTCGCAGGCGGCGACGGTGTGGCCGCCGAGGCAGCACTGCCCGGCTCGCCGTAGGAGGCGGGCGTCGCCGGTTCGGGCGTTGCGGCAACGGCGCTCGAAACGCTCTGCGCGTCTCCGCCTTGCGTCGCATTGGTATCGATTTCTGCGAGCAGGCCGCCGACGGAGACGCTGTCGCCTTCCTCCGCCGCCACGCTCGTAACGCGTCCCGAGGCCGGCGCCGGAACTTCGACGTCGACCTTATCCGTCGTTACGTCGACGAGCGTCGCGCCCGCCTCGATCCACCCTCCGGCCTTGACGTGCCATTCGACGATCGACCCTTCGGTGACCGACTCGCCCATCTCGGGCAGCGTCACTTTTACGATCGTTTCAGGCAAACCGGCTCTCCCCATGGTGGATTATTATTCCATCTTAGGTCAGGCCACATGACCGGCCTCCCGCATTGGTCGCTTCCGGCGACCTCGGGGACCGCTCCGCTATGCCCAGGAAGGGACTCGAACCCCCACAACCTTGCGGTTACTGATACCTGAAACCAGCGCGTCTACCAATTCCGCCACCAGGGCAAGCCGCGCCGACTATTTGCGCTAAGGCGAACCGCTCCCTTCGCGCGTCACACGGAGTGTCGATTGGAAGCGTGCGGCTACGAACGATCCGAACGCGCCATCTCGAGCGATAAGCCGGCGCTGTTTTTCGCGCGAAACCGTCCGCGGAAAACGACGTGGGCGAACGCGAGGACGTCCGCCTAGCGCACGTATGAGGCGCCGTTGACGTCGATCGTCGTACCCGTCGCGTAATCTGCGGCACCCGAAGCGAGGAACGTGATGATGCTCGCGACTTCATCCGCCGTGCCGACGCGGCCGCTCGGAATCTCCGCGCGAATCGCAGCACCGTCCGCGCGCAGGGCTTCCGCGGCCATCTCCGTTTCGATAAAGCCCGGCGCGACGTTGAAGGCGACGATGCCCTCTCGCGCGCAACCGCGGGCGAGCGAACGCGTTAGATTCGCGAGTGCCGCCTTACTCGCACCGTAATCCGCAAAGGTCGTTTCGCCGCGATGCGCCGCGCGCGACGTCACGTTGATGATGCGGCCGCGCGTACCGTTCTGTGCCGGTGCATTCCGGCGCATCGCTCGCAGCGCGAGCCACGCGAGGTCGGCCGCTCCGAAGACGTTGACCGCAAAGGTCCGCTGCCAGCCGGCACGCCACGCGACGTAATCCTCTCCGTCGAAACGATTCTCCGCGAACGTTCCGGCGTTGTTGACGAGAACGTCGAGCGCGCCGAATCGAGCGACGCAATCATCCACGATCGACGGCAACGTCTGCGCCGCGCCCAGTTCGCACCGCGCGCCGTGCGTGCGGTCCGCGCCGAGTTCGGTGACCAGATCTTCGGCGGCACCCGCGGCCTGCGCGTACGTGAAGTAGACCGAGAAGCCGGCTCGGTGAAAAGCGCGCACGCTTTGGGCTCCGATGCCGCGCGAGCCGCCGCTGATAAAAACGACGCGCGGAGGCTGCTGTAAAGAGGGTGAGGTCACACTTTCCTATCTGCCACTTAAGCTCCGATGCGATCCGGCCGAAGCTGTGATCTGAAGCAGGGTCTCAAGAACACCCCTTTACCTCCGGGCCCTGTGCCGAAACAGGTGATATGAACGTTCTCATCATTGGCGCTACCGGCTACGTCGGAACGGCGATCGACGAATCGCTGACCGCGCGCGGACACCGCACGTACGGCATCGCGCGCAGCGAAGAGGCCAAGCGCATTCTCGAAGCGCGCGGCACGACGGCGATCGAGGGCGACGTTACGAAGCCGAACACGCTTCTGGGTCCCGCTCGCGCCGCAGACGCCGTCGTGTACGCGGTTAAGCTGCTCGATCATGGCGACGGATCGATCGAACTGCGGGCGCTCAAGACGATCGGCAAGGCGCTCGCGGGATCCGAGAAAACGTTCGTTCTGCTAAGCGATGCATTCGTGTACGGCTCGACGGGCGATACCGCGGCCTCGGAAGATGCCCCGCTCCATCCGCCGAATTCCATGCTCGGTCCGGTCGAACTCGAAGCGGCCTCCTTGGACCTTACGCGCATCGGCGTCCGCGCGCTCAACGTCCGGCCCGGCATCGTCTACGGCCGGGCCGCAGGCACACCGTCGATGTTTCGCGAGTCCGCGCGCGAACGCGGCGCGGCGACCCTCATCGGTGACGGCGACAACCGCTGGGCGACGATCGAGATCGCGGATCTCGGCAATTTCATCGCGCTCGCGCTCGAGCGCGGCCGGCCAGGACGAGCATACAACGCCGTCAACGACGACGGCTTCTCGATGCGCGAGATCGCGGAAGCCGCGAGCCGCGGCGCGGGCGCGGGCGGCGCGACGACGTCGATTCCGGCAAGCATCATGGGCCAGTGGGGCGCCTGCCTGACGATGGATCAGCGCATTTCGGCGGAGCGCGCGAAGGAAGATCTCGGCTGGGAGCCACGCGGTCCCTCGATCGTGCACGAACTGGAATACGGTTCGTACGTTGCGGCGGCAATGGCCGTTTAACAGGGGTCGCACGGCGGCCCCGAGCATCGCATGGGGCCATGTCCAAACGTTACTTCGAAGATTGGCCGCTCGGCGAATCGATCGAGTCGAACTCGCTAACCTTCACCCGCGAAAGCGTCATCGCGTTCGCGGGTGAGTACGATCCGCAGCCCTTCCATCTCGATGACGAAGCGGCGGCGCAGTCGCTTTTCGGCCGGCTCGCCGCGAGCGGCTGGCAGACGGCGAGCGCCACCATGCGCCTTATAGTAGACGGCGGCATGCTCGCGGGCGTGGGACTCGGCGTCGATGAGTTGCGCTGGCACAAGCCCGTCTATCCGGGCGATACCGTGCACGTCGTAACGGAGTGTGCGGCGAAGCGCGCGACGCCCGAGAAACCGCACGGCGTCATCCACTTTAAAAACACGACGTACAATCAGCACGGCGACAAAGTCATGTCGCACGTCGCGATCGTCCTCGTGCAAAAACGTCCCACGCCGTAAACCAGTCGATGTTCGCAGCGCTACTTCCGATCCTCGGTATAACGTTCATCGACATTTTAGGCTTCAGCATTCTGCTGCCGATTTTGCCGTATTTCATCAAACACTTCGGCGCCTCGACGGTCGCCGTCGGGGCGCTCTTCTCCACGTTCGCGTTCTGCCAATTCATCGCGGTCCCCGTATGGGGAAACGTCAGCGACCGCATCGGGCGTAAGACGGTGCTGATCGTCTCACAGGTCGGGGCGACGATCGGCTGGGCCGGCCTCGCCTTCGCGCCCAATCTCGCTTGGGTATTCGTATGGCGTATCGTGGAGGGAATTTCTGGCGGTAACGTGAGCGTGACGCAAGCGTACGTGGCCGATCGCGTCGCGCCGGAAGACCGCTCGCGCGCCTTCGCCTACGTCGGCGCGGCGTTCTCGGCGGGCTTCGTGCTCGGCCCGGTCGCGGGCGGCCTGCTCTTCGCGCGCTACGGTTTCGCGCTCCCGTTTTTACTCGCGGCGGGCTTGCAAGTGGTAACGCTCATTACGACGATCGCTTTTCTCCCCGAAGATATCGCACAGCGCGGCGAGACGACGAGCGCCGTCGCGCTACCGGACATCGTTCGTTTTCTCGGCGACCGCGAAATCGCGCCCGTGCTCGTGCAGCGACTGATGAGTTCGTTCGCGCTCTTCGCGTGGTTTGCGGTTTACGCACTCGTGCTCGGCACGGTCGCGCACCTGGGTCCCGCACAGACGAGCTACGTATTCGCCGTATTCGGGGCGCTCAGCGTCGTCTTCCAACTCGGCGTCGTCGGGCGGCTCGTCGACCGCTACGGCGTGCGCCGAACCTCGAACATCGGTTTCGTCGCCGGTTGCTCTTTCTTTATCGCCGTTCCATTCTTACACGATTTGCCGACGATTCTCGCAGCCCAAATCGTGTTCGCGTTCGCGATGTCGATCGTCAACGTGACGCTGCCGACGCTGCTTACCGCGGCGACTCCGGAGCGCGTGCGCGGGACCGTGCTCGGGGTCGGCTCTGCGCTCGATTCCGTCGCGGGCGTCGCGATGCCGACGCTCGCGGCCGCGGTACTCGCGACGTACGGACCGCCGTGGACGGGCGCCATCTCGGCGTTCTTTTTCTGCATCGCACTCGCGCTCGGTATCGTCGCGCAGCGCAAGCTCGCGGCCGGAGCCGGAGCCGGAGCCGGGTAAGGCGTTCCGGTGGAAGAGCATTACGAACTGTGCGTGATCGGAGCGGGAACCGCAGGCTTCGCGGCCGCCGAGGCCGCACACGAACTCGGCCGGCGAACGATCGTGGTGAGCGGTCCGGGAGAGCTCGGCGGCTTATGCATCCTGCGCGGCTGCATGCCCGCAAAAACGCTGCTGAGTTCGACGCAGCGCCTCGGAACGATCGAGGGTGCGGCCGATCTCGGTATCGAGTCCGAGCGCGTCGCCGTCGACATACCGAAGATCGTCGCGCGTAAGCGCGAGCTCGTCGATTATTTTGCGGAAGACCGCATAGTCGCACTCGAACGTTATCCGCTCGTACGCGGCTGCGCGCGCTTCACCGGGGCGGGCTCGATCGATGTCGAGGGGCGCCGTATCGCAGCGGATCGTTTCGTCATCGCGACGGGGTCGCACATCGTCGCACCGGCGATTGCGGGTTTACACGAAGCGGGCTACATTACGAGCGACGGTGCGCTCGAGTTGACGAAGCTTCCGCCTTCCATCGCGCTCATCGGCGGTGGTCCGGTCGGTTGCGAATTCTCGCAATACTTTGCTCGGCTCGGCTCGAGCGTCGTGTTATTGCAGAGCGAAGAAGAACTGCTGCGGTACGAGGACCCGGATATCGGCGCGGCGACTCGCGACGCACTCGAGCGCGACGGTGTCTCCGTAATCTGCGGCGCTCGAATAACGGCCATCGTCACGAGCGGCGCAGAGCGTCGGCTAACGTACGAGGCGGCGGGCGAGACGCACGAAGTTACCGTGACACAAGTGATGCTCGCGACAGGCCGCGTGCCGAACGTAGGTGGCTTAGATCTTTCCGCCGCCGGCATCGAGACGAACGCCCGCGGCGGCGTAGCGGTGGATGCGAACCTCCGAACGACGAACCCGGCGGTCTATGCGGCGGGCGACGTCCTCGGGCGGCGCTGTCTCGTGCACGTCGCAGAATACGCCGGGCGGCTCGCGGGGCGTAACGCGTTCGCTTCGCAGCCGGCCGCGGCCGACTTCGATCGATTCGAAGCGCACGCCGTGTACACCCAGCCGCAAGTCGCCGTTGCGGGGCTCACCGAACGCGAACTCGCCGCGCGCGGCACGGCGGTGCGCGTGCGCCGCCACCCCTTTCGAGACCTCGGCAAAGCGCTCGTATCGAACGAAGCCGAAGGCTTCGTGAAAATGCTCGTGGATGGGGAGGACCGTCTGTGCGGCGTGGCCGTGTTCAGCGATGACGCGATCGACCTCATCGGCGAAGCGATCGCGCTCATCGATCGCGGCGCGACCGCGCGCGAGGTGGCCGAGATGCCGCACCTGCACCCGACGATGGGCGAGATTTTCGGGCGCGTTGCCGAAGATTTCGCTCGCGCCGACTAAAACGTTAAAGGGCGGCGTCGCGTACCAACGGGTCGACGCTTAAAATTCCGAAGACGGCGCGGCGAGACGTCACCGAGAGTCGCCCTTCCAGAAGCGCTTCGATAAACGACATGACGATCTGCTTCTCGCGCGCTTCGGACGAACCGTTGTGGCCGTGGTCGTGGTCGTGGTCGTGCCCGTGGTCGTGGTTAGTGTGGGCGTGGTCGTGGTCGTGGTCGTGGTCGTTCGGATTCATCATGGGGGTGCTCTACCCTAATCGAGGCGGGCGGCTTAGCCCGCGCCGCCGGGTGCGGGCGCTTCTCCGCACCCGTAATCGAGCGTCGTGCTACACGCGCGTACGTCGCGCTCGTTGCGGCCGGGTTTGAGCGTTACATGAATGCGATACGCGGGCACGTCGCTCGATTGCAGCGTGAGCGTATACGAGCCCGGTGCCAGGCCGCGCAAAACGTAGCGACCGTCCTTATCGGTCGACGCACTGGCGCCCGTGGTCGTCACGCGCACGCCCGGCAACGGCTGATTCGTCGTGCGGTCGAGCACGTGGCCGCTGAGCAGCGTTACGGCAAGGAGCCCGAGTAGCCGCGTCACCCTTTCACTTCGACGGGCATTACGTGCATGCGGAACACGTTACCGAGCTCGCTCGGCACCGGAACGGATTCGTGATTCGTGTCGACGCACGACGAAACGAGCGTCGTTCTCACGAGTTGCGCCGCGTCGCTAAGGCGCCCGATTGCAAGTTCCAAGCTGACGGAATGCACGCCGACGCTACTTACGGAAATGCGCAACGACAATTCGTCGTCGAGCCACGCCGGTTTGAAAAAATCGAATTCCACGTGCACGCGGCGGAAGCGTACGCCGAGCTCTTCGAAACGCTTATTGGGGAAGCCGAGTGCCCGGAAGAACTCCGTCTCGGCCCATTCCATCATCCGCACGAACGCTGCGAAATGAACCGAACCCGACGCATCGACATCGCCCCAGCGTACGCGCTCCTCCATCTCGAATGTCGTTCCGGAAAATTTCATAGCGCGCTATTCGTCGCATTCAAACCCTGCCCTCGGACTTCAGGCGCGCACGATTGCGCTCCCCGTTACGTTATCGCGCCATGAAACTTCAAGCGCAGATCCTCGGCGCCGTACTCGCCGCCATACCGCTCGCGGCGAGCGCGCAGCCGGTAACGCCTTCCGAAGCGCAACTAACGGTCGCCGGAGACGGCGTGGCGAGCCGCTCGCCCGATCGCGCGCGCGTGAGCATGGACATCGTCACGAGCGACGACGCCGCGACGCGCTCGGGCGGCAAGAACACGACCACCTATAACGCGTTCCTCGCACGCGTGACGAGCCTCGGCATCGCGACGGCCGACGTAAAGACGACGTCGTACAACGTCTCGTTCGTGCCGCATCCTCCGAAAGATTTGCCGGCGGCCGAACGGCAACCCCGCTACGGCTACATTACCTCGCGTAGCCTATCGGTGAACGTCACGCCGCTCGAAAACGTCGGTAAGGTCGTCGACGCCGCGACCGCTGCAGGCGTGACGAACATCGGCGACGTCAGCTTCGATCTCAAAGACCGGCACGGCGCGTACCTCGCGGCGCTCGCGGCCGCCATGAACGATGCGAAGTCGACGGCGGCGGCCGTCGCGGAAGCGGGCGGCTTGCGGATCGTACGCATTCGCAACGTCACGACCGGCAACGAGCAACAGTTCGCGCCGATGCCGGTGATGATGAAAGCCGCCCCGATGGAAGCGCGAGCCGAAGAACCACCAACCTCGATCGCGCCGAGCGGTCCGATCGACGTGAGCGCGCACGTGACCGTCACGTACGCGATTCGTTAGAACGAATTAAGCGGCGGACGAGCGCCGCTTGGTCTTCTTCGGTTTTTCTTCGTCGCTCTTGGGCGCGCCCTTGGCAGCACCGGGCTTGGCGGCGTCGCGATCGCCGTCGCCGCGCGAGCGCTTCGTCGCTTCGAGACTCTTTTGCAGAACGTCCATGAGATTGACGACGTTGTCGCGTTGCGGCGCTTTAACTTCGCCCTGCGGCGCTTCCTTACCGGCGGCGCGCGCTTCGATCATCGCGAGCATCTGCTCGCGATAGGTATCGCGGAACGCTTCGGGCTTAAAGGGCTCCGACATCGTATCGATCAGCAACTGCGCGACCTTCATTTCGTTCTCGGCCGGCTTATCGGACGCGGGTAATTCGAGCGTCGATTGCTCGACGATCTCGTCGGCGAAATGCATGAGTTCGAGCACGAGCGCGTCGCCGTTCGGTTTAAGAGCCGCCAGATGTTCGCGCGAACGGATGACGACCTTCGCGATACCGACTTTGCCCGAGACTTTGAGCGCTTCGCGTAAGAGTGCGTACGCGTGGCGTCCGCGCTTCTCGGGTTCGAGATAGTACGGCTTATCGAAGAACATCGGATCGATTTCGGAGAGGTCGACGAATTGAACGATATCGACCGACTGCGTCGCTTCGGGATTAACGCGCGCGAAATCTTCGTCGCTGAGAATAACGTAACGGCCCTTTTCGTATTCGTAACCGCGTACGATATCGTCGAACGTCAGCTCCTCGCCGTCGACCGAGCAACGGCGCACGTTGTTGACGCGTCCCTCGTCGGTTTTGTGTAAGAAATTAAAACGCAGGTCGCTCGTGCGGACCGCCGTCTGTAATTTCACCGGAATCGTTACGAGTCCGAAGTTGATCGCTCCGGACCAAATCGCGTGGGCCATCGCTTACGTACTCCTCATTGCCAGACCGAGCGTGCTTGCGCGAGTGCCGGCTCGAGCCGCTGACCCCGAAAGCCCGCGCCGCTCCAGAGGTCGCCACGCTCCGCGAGCCGCGCGACGGCGTTCTTCAGCGTGAACCGGGCAAATTCACCTTCGGTATCTTTCGCGCGTTTACGAGCCATGGCTTCGACCTCGGCCCATTCCAGCGGCATCGAAACCGGGGCCTTGGCTCGGGCGCGGACGCTGTACGGCGCGACCAGCGTCTTGCCGCGCCCCACCTGCACGTAGTCCAGGTAGACCGTTCCGAGGGGGCGTTTGGCCGGGGCTCGTTCCAGGGTCGTCGTTTCCGGGAGCCGCGCGTGCAGTAATCGTGCGGCGACTTCTGCGAAGCCTTTGCAAATCTCGTACGAATACTCGGGCACGAGCGGGATGACCACGTGCACTCCGGAGCCACCGGAGCTCTTTACGTGCGCTTCGAGGCCGATTTCGCAGAGTACGTCGCATAAGGCAA
>CAXTIY010000113.1:0-9493 GCA_964244215.1 uncultured bacterium | reverse complement strand
GTTGATTCCGGAACCGACGAACGACGGTTGTTTCGCCGTGACCGCTTGATAGAGACCGTTGTTGTTGCCGCTCCAATCCCGCACGAAACTAATTCCCGCTCCGCCTCCGACACCCGCCGCTTGCGAAGGATCGAACCAAGCCGTAAGACCCGGAATCGCCGTCGGCACGAACCCGCTCGAGGTTTGCGGCGCTGCTTGAACGCTTTGATGCGTACCGATTCCGACAACGAGAGCCGCAGCGGCAAGAGCTTTGAAGAGTCGGCGCAGAGACATTAAAACTTACTTCACAGATGGAGATGGCCGCTTTAAGAAAAGCTGCTGTCATCCGCATCGGCGACTCCGACGAGAACTTTACGTTCGCTTTACGCACATTTTCTAGGGGAGCGTAGCTCGCGTGGGACTATAAGTACGTGCGACGGCATATTCGCGGTACGAACGAGCGGCGTTACGACCCGTTGCTACCTACGCACGCCCGCGACTCGCCGCGATGCGACCTAAACTCCCCAGCCTTCAACGTGCTGTATCGTGAAAAAGATCGCGAGGACGATGAGTACGGCGCCGGCCGTGCGTTCGGCCAAACTCTTGTAACGTCTCCCGATTCGCGCGCCGAAGGCGAGACCGAATCCGGTGAAGACGAGCGTACTGAAGGCAACGGTCGCGAGCAACGGCACGAGCGGTAGCGGAACGCCGGGCAGCGACACTCCTATACCGAAAGAGTCGAGACTGACCGAGGCGCATAACACGACGGAGCCCCAAAACGAATCCGCGTTGAGCATCGGATCGTCTTGAAAACTTTCGTAGACGATGTACGCGCCGACGCCCGCGAGCACGGCGAAGCCTAAATAATTCGAGACGGTTCCGACGATCTTGCCGGCTCCGGTACCCAGAAGATACCCGGCACCTTGCATGACGACTTCCGATGCGGAGAACGCAAGCCCTAAACGTATACGTGACGCGTTCGAGATCTGCATGATACCGACCGCGATCGATAACGCGAACACGTCGAGCCCGACCGCAAATGCGATGCCGAAAATCTTGAACGCGGAACCTTCGGTCATGTGCGTCTCACGATCACCATGATGAAATGCGTTGGGAATCATCGGAGATGCACCTGTTCGCTATCTTAATTAGACGTTACGTTCTAATGCCGATCGATCTTAACTAAGGTGAACGTCCGGCACCTTAACTATGGTGTACGTCGCAACGTATCCCGATCGCCGTTTCGACGCCTCGAGCTCCGATAAGTGCTCGCCAGCCGGGATATCGTGACGGTGTCGTAGCATTCGAGCCGAAGCATCGTTTGCGCTGGAGCCGCATCTTGATTACACCATCGGATATCCTACACGTTCCGCTGATGGCGGTAATCGCACAGCCGCTTCGCTCCCGCATCGCATCGCGCGCGGCGGACATCCATGCGAAGGCCGGCGAATGGATCGCAAACGACGGCGATCCCGCTTATTTTTGGATATTACTCGAGGGCGAAGTCGAGGCCGTCAAACTCATCGCCGGCCAGACGCAGCAAATGACGACCTTCGATCCGGGCGAGTTTTTCGGCGAAGTGCCGCTCATGCTGACGACGACCGCATTTACCGGCCTTCGGGCCATCGTACCGTCGCGGCTGATGCGCGTCGAACCCGCCGACTTCCACGTCATGGTGACGGAGTCGAACGAAGCGAGCGCCATTCTCGCACAAACCCTGGTACGCCGAGTCGGCGTGATCAGCAAGTTGTATGCGGCGTCGGACCAAACGCAGGCGACGATCGTCGGCAGCCGTTACGATTTCGCTTGTCACGATATTCGCGATTTTCTTTCCCGCAATCAAATTCAATTCGAATGGCTCGATCCGACGGATCCCTCCGATGCCGCCTGCATTCCGCCCGCGGCACGTAGCGAAGCGAACGCTCCCGTCGTCGTACTCCCGGGTGGGCGGCATCTCGAGGCACCGACAAGCCGCGAACTCGCCCGAGCGCTCGGCCTGCAAACCGAACCACTGCGTGCCGAGTACGACGTCGTTATCATCGGCGGCGGCCCCGCCGGCCTCGCGTCCGCCGTCTACGGCGGCTCCGAGGGCCTGAGCACGATGATGATCGAGCGTGAAGCGCCGGGCGGTCAAGCCGGCACCTCGTCTCGCATCGAGAATTATCTCGGTTTCCCGAGCGGCGTAACCGGTGGCGATCTTGCGAACCGTGCGTTGCAGCAAGCGAAGCGCTTCGGCACCGAGATACTCGTCACGCGCTCGGTCACCGCGATGCGTAGCGCCCGGAGCGGCCACATTCTCGGGCTCGACGGCGGCGCGGAAGTAACGACGCGCGCGGTCGTCATCGCGACAGGCGTCGCGTGGCGCAATCTCGAGAGCGAAGGGGCGCGAGAATTAATCGGTCGCGGCGTCTACTACGGTGCGGCTCGCACCGAAGCGCTCGGAGCGCGCGGCAAAGACATTTTTCTAATCGGCGGCGGAAACTCCGCGGGCCAGGCGGCGATGTTCTTCTCGAGTTACGCGCGGACGGTCACCTTGCTCGTGCGCGGCAAAAATCTCGCGAGTTTGATGTCCTACTATCTCATCGAACAACTGGCGACCAAAGCCAACATCGCAGTCGAAGTAGGAACGACCGTTACCGCCGTACGCGGAACCGCGCAAATCGAGAAAATCGTAACGCGCGTCGAGTCGACGGGTGAGCTGTACGAACGGCCTGCCGACGCGCTCTTCGTGTTTATCGGCGCGGACGCCGAGACGGCGTGGTTGCCCGCGGGTTTGGAGCGTGACGAGCTCGGTTATCTGCGGACGGGGCACGATGTAACTTCGTGGCCAGCGCGCGACCGACCGCCGTTTCCGCTAGAAACGAACTTTCCCGGCGTCTTCGCGGCTGGTGACGTGCGTAGCAACTCGGTCAAACGCGTCGCCTCCGGCGTCGGCGAAGGTAGTATGGTGATCGCTTTTATTCACCAGTACCTCGAGACGTTTCGGACGCCCGCTTCCGTAGCGTAGTGCGATGGATGCGATAACGGTCGACCTCGCCGTCGCGGCAACGGACGACGTTCGCGAATTAAACGGCAAAACTCGATCGAACGCTCGCGCAAATATCTTCCGAACAACAGCGTGGTTTAGCGATCGAAGCGATCTTTCTCCCGCACGCCCGCTTCTTTATCGCACGGCAGAACGGAGTTGCTTGCGGAAGTGGCGCCTAGCGCGCACGGCTCGAGCGATCCTAGCCTTTTATCGGAAGCAACGCCTCATCGCGCAAACGCTCGCGCGTCAGGGCACATCCGTACCGGAGCACGGCACAGCCATCGGACGCATGTAACGGCGCTCCGTGTCCGCAGCGGTCGCAAACGATTGCATCCAAGATCTTTGCCTGCCCTTCGCGCTAGAGTATCGCCAGATGCTAACAAGCTGCTAACCGCTCGTCTAGGGCCGAAAATACCAACGCAACCCTCTTGAGGCGGAACGCAGCCGCCGAACCATTTAGAGCGTGGAGCGATCCTCCGGCACGATGGTTACCGGCGCGTGCAGGTCTCCGAAGCGATCGTTTGCCAAGCCTCTCCACGCAGTTGACGGAAATCTCGGCGGAACGCGTGCTCGTCTAAACCCGTGTAGATCATACGTACGGGAGCGCGCCGGCCATTGACCAACTCGGATCCGTCGAACACCCACTTATCGTCGAACCAAGGCGGCGCGGTCGTGGCGTACGAGGTGCCGAGCGTCGTCGCCGTCCACACGTTCCGCGACCGGTCGAAGCGGTAACGTTCGTCGATCGGATAGGACTTCGTACCCACCGACAGCAGCGTGTGCAGCAGTATCGAACCGTCGGCTGCGAGCCGGTATTCGTGCGGTGCGGAATTGCCCTCGATCGTTTCGCAATCCCACGTTCCTCCGAGTAAACGATACGCGCGATCGCGCACGGGCGACGGCGTGGGGGACGGCGACGGGAAGGCACGCACGACGCGCGCGATCGGGCTCGGGCGTCGCGACGGCGAAGGCGAGGGTGTCGGTGTCGGCGATACGGAGGTGCGGCGGCACACGGCCTCGCCATCGTCGATCCACCCATCGCGGAGCGGCGTCTGATGTTCGCGCCGAAAGGCCGCCGGGCCGAGCGCCGTGTACACGATGCGTACCGGGTGCGGTTGGCGGCGGTCGCCCTCCGAGCCCGCGAATACCCAGCGGTCGCCCGTTGCCGATACGGCAACGAGCGGCGTTAGGCTCGCGGTCGTCGACAATTGCCACACCGCATGCATGACGTCGTACGAGAAACGATCCGCTTCGAGTTTGCCGGAATCATAAACGCCGACGAGCGCGATCGTATCGCTCGCCTCGCGCATGAAGCTTTGCGTTCCGCTATCTTCAGGTGCGTAACCATCGCAGCGCCAAGTTCCGGAGAAACGGCTTGCGACGCTCGCGATCGACGGCGACGCGTTCGGCGACGGAGAGAGAGATGGTGGCGCAGATGCACCGGCAGCGTTCGGATATCCGGAGCCCGACACGGGTGAATTAACAGAAGGTAGAACGGCTGGTCGCACGGGTGGCGGTGAGGGTGATGCGCCGAGCGTTACGACGAGCGCCCCGAGCACGGCGAGCGCGACGACCCGCGAGGCGTATCGCCGCATCTAGCGTTGCAAGCCCGACACCGCGCGGACGAGACGCTCCACTTCGCCCGGCGTCGTGTAGATGCCGACGCCGGCGCGAAGGACGCCACCGCGTTCGAGCGTCTCGGAGGCAACCTTCGTGACGGCCGTCGTCGCATAAAAATCGCCGTGCGATACGAAGATCCCATGTTCGTCGCTCAATATTGCCGCGACCGTTTGCGCGTGCGACCCCGTAATCGCGAAGGCGATCGTCGGATGACGCGGGACGCCCTCGGGCGGCTCGTACAGCGTCACGCTCGGCAACTCGCGCAGCCCACGGACGAGTCGTTCGAAGACCATCTCTTCTTCGGCGACGACCATCTGCATCGTCGCGGCGAATCGCTCGGTAAGCGTTCCATCCGTTGCCGGGCTCAACTGCGCGAGAAAGTCGAGCGCCGCGGCGGTTCCCACGATGCCTTCGTGATCGAGCGTGCCGCTTTCCGCGCGCTTCGAGCCGACCGGGGTTTGCGGCCGTACGCGCGGAACGTCGAGCCGTTCGAGTAGCTCGTCCCGACAGTATAAAACGCCGACGTGCGGGCCGTACAATTTATACGCCGAGAACGCGAGCATATCCGCACCGAGCGCGCGCACGTCGAGCGCTTGATGTGCCGCGGCATGTACCGCATCGACGAAGACCAGTGCGCCGCGCTCGTGCGCTAAGCGCGCGTAATCGGCCACCGGATTGACGGTTCCGAATGCGTTCGAGGATAGGCCGATCGCGACGAACCGCGTTCGCGGTCCGAGCAGCCGTTCGAAGGCGGCGAAATCGAGCTGCGGCCGATCGCCGAGCAGCGGGACGCGTACGATCTTAGCTCCGTAATCTCGTTCGAGCGCGACCCACGGATCGATGTTGGCATGATGGTCGAGATCGGTTACCACGATCTCATCGCCCGGCCGCAGCGAACGCCCGACCGCGCGCGCGATCGCGAACGTAAGCGTCGTCATGTTCGCGCCGAAGACGATCTCGCCAGGGGACGCCGCACCGACGAACGCGGCGGCTTTGCGGTGGGCGCCGGCGAGCAAGTCACTCGTCTCCCGACTCGCCGCATACGCCCACCCGTCGTTCGCGTTATGCGACAACAGATAGTCCGAAACGGCCTCCGCGACGCAGCGCGGCACTTGCGTTCCGCCCGGTCCATCGAAGTAGGCGACGTGTTGCGCCGCGATCGTGCGCCGTAGCGCCGGGAAATCCGGACGCACACGAGCCGACAAGCTTCGATAAGTCGTCGTCATCGCGAAGAACCTTCCGCAGCTAGTAAGGTTAGACTTTCAACGTTAGCACGAATTCGTAAAACGGCGCTTGCCGGGAGCGCGGCGGTTTGCGAACGCAACCGTTGGGGAACGGCAAGCTTGCTTTCGTTCCCGTACGAGCGGACTTGGAGGATCAGTTGAGCGCCCGATATCTTTTACTACTGGTCATCGTGTTGTACGTAATTTTCGTGCTCTTCGTACCGGCGATGCAAAGTTTGTTCGGGTACGGCTTTGGGACGCTCGTGGCCCTGGTCATCCTGTGGTACGTGTTCTTCAACAACCGCGGTGGACGCGTACTCTAGGGCAAAAAAAAGAGCCGCAACGTTTGCGGCTCTTTCGCTCTCGAGGCTAGTTCATTCCACGCAAGACGTCGCGTAATGACGAACTCATGCGTGGTCCCCAGCCTGCGAACGCGCTCGTGCTCGGCACGACGTGTACGAGGCTGGTCAACGTTGCCCGCGGCTCTTCGGTTCGTTCCGCAGCCGGCTTCGTCGTTTTTTCAGTTTCCACGGGATCGGTCTCTTCTGTAATCAGTACACGATGCCACCGGCACCGTTATCGATATCATATCGTGGAAACGGCCAAGCTTCTACGGCTTTTCGCGGATGAACGTCACAATTGTGTCGTTTCCTGCCGACAAGCGGCCAAAGGCGTCCCATTTATCGTCCCGGCTCGCTCCGGACGCGGGCAAGGAACACATCGAGCGTCTTGCCGGGCTCGCTTTCAAACGGCTCGGCGACCTTCGGCTCGCACAGCCGGTCGAGGCGGAAGCTCCGAAAATCGCCGCGCGTTTCGCACCAAGCCGCGAGCGTCCAGACCTTTCCCCAGAAATACAAGCCGAGCGGCGAATCGAACGTTCGCTCTGCGTGCCGTCGTCCGCATTTCGAGCCGCCGTGTCGTGACGTACCGTCCGCCGCGTAACATCGCGACGATGGTGAACAGACGATCGGCACGCCGCATAGCTTAGGAAATCGCGTGTAAGCCGACCCGATTCCCTTCTGAATCGATGATGTGCGCGACGTGGCCCATGCCCGGCGGCAACGCGATCTTGGGCGATGCGATACGACCGCCCGCCGCGAGCGAGAGTTCGAGCGTGCGATCGAGCCGTCCGTTCGCGTCGAGATGCACGACCGTTCCGTCGGCGGACGGGCGCGAGGCGGAACCCTCAGCGAGACACCCGCCGACGGCCGGCCGTTCGTGAGCGAAGATCGCTATGCGCGCCGGGCCGAACGTCTCTTAGCGCAGCGTCGTTTCGAAGATCGCGCCATGAAAGGTGCGCGCTCGGTCGAAATCGAGGGTGGGATTTCGAACCAGGTCACGGCGGATCCGTGCGCTATCGTCGTCTCTGACATCGGTGCTTCTACGCTCGTTTCCAAGTGAAGTGAGCACACGATATCAGGCGCTCGGCTCAAACCGCCGCCGCGATCAACTCGGTATCGAAAGCACCTTTCAACGTGGGCGTTATCTGTAAGAGCTTCGAGAGGCCCGTGATCTCGAAGAGGCGCCGAATGCGAGATCCGTTCGGAATTACGACGAAGAAATTCGGGCCGATGCGATGATGTGCTTGGCTCAACACGGTTAGGCCCGCTGCGTAGCAGTATTTGCAACTTTCGAGCGACACGACGATCCGTCGACCGGTGCTGGCTTCGGCGAGCCGAATGAGCGACGCCAACCCCGGAGACGATTCGATATCGAGATCTTCATGAACGTGGATAATCGTCGCGTTCCCGCGCTGCTCCACTAAATGCACTGTTTCCCTAACCTAAATCTTGCAACGCAAAGATCGTTCGAGCCAATCGGCTCGGGTGCGGATTATGAGCCAAGAGCCGATCGCCGTCTGTAGGGATTCTTACAGGCGAGCCGGGCATAACGAGGACGTTTAAGCTCTTATATTTGTTTCAGCGTCGGCGAGTGCGACTTCCAGCCACGCGAGCGCTTCGTTTCCTCTACACATTACGAGGAACCGAGCCGTTTCGATCCTCCGAAAGGCCGAATGAACCGGGGCGCTTCGACCGCCACCTCGCTGCATGAAGCTCACCGATATCGAGCGCGATAAACTTCTGCTCACCGTGGCCGCCGAACTTGCATGGCGCCGCAAGGCGCGCGGTTTACGGCTGAACTATCCGGAGACCGTCGCGATTCTCTCATCGTACGTTCTGGAAGGGGCGCGCGACGGCAAAACCGTCGCCGAATTGATGGACGGCGGCCGCTCCGTGCTCAAGCGCAGCGAAGTGATGGACGGCATACCGGAAATGCTCGATGAGGTGCAGATGGAAGCGACGTTTCCCGACGGCACGAAGCTCGTAACGATTCACGAACCGCTGCGTTGAGCGGCGGTATACGTCCCGGCGAAACGCTCGTGGCGCCGGGCGATATCGAGCTACGCGCCGGGCGACCGCGCGCGAGTGTCGTCGTTAGCAATGCCGGCGATCGACCGATTCAAGTCGGTTCTCATGCGCATTTTTTCGAAGTTAACGCCGGCCTCGTATTCGAGCGCGCGACCGCGTACGGGATGTGTCTGGATATTCCGGCGGGCACGGCGGTGCGCTTCGAGCCCGGCATCGATCGCACCGTCGCCCTCGTCGCGATCGGCGGAGCGCGCATCGTGGTCGGTCTGAGCGGCGCGGTCGAAGGGCCGCTCGATGCGGGCCGCGCGTGAAGATTTCTCGCGCCGCCTACGCGAGCTTATACGGGCCGACGACGGGCGACCGCGTTCGCCTCGGCGATACGGATCTGCTCGTCGAAATCGAACGCGATCTCACGCATTACGGCGACGAGATCACGTTCGGCGGCGGCAAAGTTATTCGCGACGGAATGGGTCAGCACCCAACGGCCAAACGCGATGAAGGCGTGCTCGACACCGTGATCACTAGTGCCGTCATTGTGGACCATAGCGGCATCTACAAAGCGGATATCGGCTTGCGCGACGGCCGCATCGCGGCGATCGGCAAAGCCGGCAATCCGTGGCTGATGGACGGCGTGACGCCCGGCATGATCGTCGGTGCGTCGACCGAAATCATCGCGGGCGAGCGAACGATCGTTACCGCGGGCGGCGTCGACGCGCACGTGCATTTCATCTGCCCGCAGCAAGTGAACGCCGCGATCTCGAGCGGTATCACGACGATGCTCGGCGGCGGCACGGGACCGGCGTCGGGAACCAAGGCGACGACGTGTACGCCCGGTGCCTGGCACTTCGCTCGGATGCTCGATGCCGTGGAGTCGTTACCCGTTAACGTCGGATTTCTCGGCAAAGGAAATAGCTCCGGTGAGGCGGCGCTACGCGAGCAAGTCGAAGCGGGCGCGATCGGCCTCAAGCTCCACGAGGATTGGGGCACGACGCCGCGCGCGATCGATACGGCGTTACGCGTCGCCGACGACTGCGACGTGCAGGTCGCGATCCATACCGATACGCTCAACGAAATGGGTTTCGTCGACGACACGATCGGGGCCATCGCCGGCCGTACGATTCACACGTACCATACCGAAGGCGCGGGCGGCGGTCACGCGCCCGACATCATCAAGATCGCTTCGGAACCATACGTTCTGCCGTCTTCAACGAATCCGACGCGACCGTTTACGAAGAATACGCTCGCCGAACACCTCGACATGTTGATGGTCTGCC
>CAXTIY010000112.1:0-9561 GCA_964244215.1 uncultured bacterium | reverse complement strand
TCTCCGCACGTATAAAAATCGACTGCGGCATAGCCCGACTCCGGCCACGTATGAATCGACAGATGCGATTCGGCGATCACCACGACGCCGGACACCCCTTGGGGTTGAAACCGGTGAAAGGCGACCTTGAGAATTTCAGCGTTAGCCTCGCGAGCGGCGGACATCATGACGTTCTGAACGCCCACGACGTCGGTGAGCTTTTCGGCGTTGCATCCCGAGAGCTCGCAGATGATATGGGTACCACGTGCTTCCAATTTTTCTCCTAGGGTTCTGGTTGGGAAATCCCACCTCCAGGCTGCGTCGGCTGGCGCGTGCGGTGCACTTGCGTCCCCGACCTCTCGGAGCGATCTTGCCGGCGTGCCGAGCCTTCCTCGGCGGCGCGAGCGTCGCTCCGCGATGGCACGTTGGGCGTGCCGTCCCCCATCGCCGCTTAGAACGGCGCAGGACCCGGATCTCTACTGAAACTCCTTCGCAGGAGCGCAGCAGACACCGGGTCCGTCGAAGATGATACCCCCCCTGCCCCCCCTTGTAAAGCGTTTTTGGGGCCAGCTGCTTTAGAGAGCGAGGATCGCAGGTTCCGCGTCGTCGGCCGAACCGACCGAGTAGTACGGGCGGTCCTCTAGTTTCGAGTGGGTGGCGCATACCTGGACGTCTTGGCCGGTCGTCCAGGTCGTGACGTCCGCGGTAAAGACGTCGCGCGTGAACGAGTAGACGTGTCCGTCCGTAAGTTCGACGGCGTACGGCACCGCGTGCGGATTAACGGCCTTACGATGCACCGCATGCGGCGCGTGCGCCGGAAGATTGGCGTGCGCGATCGGGTGAGTCGCGTTCGGCGTAGGAGGTGAGCCGCTCGGGGCGGGACGTGGGCCGCCGAGCAGGTACGGTGTCGGCGTTCGTAGCGCCGGCGGTTTCAAATACCGGACGACGCGCACCACGTTTGCGGGATGGCAAATCTTCGCCGGGGCCGGAGTCGGCGGAGGTACGTAGGCGACCGTGCGCGGCCCGTAGCCGTTTTCATCGCACGGCAGAGCACAACTCTCGCCCGAGACGCGGTCCACACGTACGACCGTGTTTCCGACCGTATGAACGAACGTATAACGTAGGAACACCTGGAAAACGACGCCACCGAGGACGACGAGCAACAGGATGACCAGGGCGATGTCCAGTTGCTTCGTCTTGCCTTTGGCATCGGGATCGGGGGCGTTACGCATTAAAGCTCGCTCGGAGATATTTCAGCAATATCTTGACTATCGTTAGGGCGAAAGAGTAGTGTTGAACGATATGGCAACGGACCTTCAGGCAACGGCAGCTCCCCAATTTGACGAGGATTACCGTCATGGCTTCCACGATTCCGAGGATACCTATCGGTTTAAGTCCGACAAGGGCCTAAATCGGGAAATCGTCGAGCGCATCTCCGCGATGAAGAACGAGCCGGAGTGGATGCTCAAATTCCGGCTCAAGGCTTACGAAATCTTCCGAAGCAAGCAGATGCCGGCCTGGGGCGATAAGGCGCTGCTCGAAGAGATCAACTTCGACGATATTCACTATTTCGTCAAAGCCGGCGATCGCGCAGAAGTCTCTTGGGACGACGTTCCGGCCGATATCAAAAAGACGTTCGACCGCCTCGGTATTCCCGAAGCCGAGCGTAAGTTTCTCTCCGGCGTTTCGGCGCAATACGAATCGGAAGTCGTCTACCATTCGGTCCGCGAGGATCTCACTCGGGACGGCGTGATCTTCTGCGACATGGATACGGCGCTGCGCGATCACCCGGAGATCGTCAAGAAGTATCTCGCGACGGTCATTCCGATCGGTGACAACAAGTTTTCGGCGCTCAACTCGAGCGTTTGGTCGGGCGGCTCGTTCGTGTACGTGCCCCCGGGCGTCGAAGTCAAGACGCCGCTTCAGGCGTATTTCCGTATCAATACGGAAAACATGGGTCAGTTCGAGCGTACCCTGATCATCGCCGATAAGGGCGCGAAGGTTCACTACATCGAGGGCTGCACGGCACCCCAATTCTCGACCGCGTCGCTGCATAGCGCCGTCGTCGAGCTGATCGCGATGGAAGGTGCTTCGATCCGGTACACGACGATTCAGAATTGGTACCGGAACATCTTCAATCTCGTTACCAAGCGCGCGGTCGCGCACAAGAACGCGACCGTCGAGTGGGTCGACGGTAACATCGGCTCGCGCCTCACGATGAAATATCCGGCGATCTATCTGATGGGCGAAGGCGCGCGCGGCGAGATCCTCTCCATGGCGTTCGCGGGCGAAGGCCAGCATCAAGACGCGGGCGCGAAGATCATTCACGCGGCCCCGAACACGACTTCGGTCGTCACCAATAAATCGGTCTCCGCCCACGGCGGCAAAACGACGTACCGCGGCCTCGTCGAGGTCTTTCCGGGCGCCGTCGGGGCCAAGACGCGCGTGAAATGCGACGCGCTCATCATGGACGAGCTCTCCTCGAGCGATACCAAGCCGACGATGAAAATCGACGAGCAGCGCGCGACGGTCGAACATGAGGCCAGCGTCTCGAAGATCGGTGAAGAGCAGTTGTTCTACGCGATGTCGCGCGGCCTGAGCGAAGCGGACGCGACGGCGATGATCGTCAACGGCTTCTTCGACTTCTTCGTCAAGGAGTTGCCGATGGAATACGCGGTCGAACTCAACCGCTTGGTCAAAATGGAAATGGAAGGCGCGGTCGGCTAGCTCGCCGTCGCGGTCGGACTCGGTAGCGGCGTCGCATTTAGCGGCGCCGTCGTCTTTTCGGGCACGGGCGATCGTGTTGCGACCGGCGTTACGGTAACGGGCGGAGCCGCGGCGGCGCTCGGTGAGGGCGTCGCGATCGGTGTCGGGGGGGCGACTTGGTCCGGCGGCGGGGTCATGCCGGAGGGCAAGACCATGCCGGGCGACACGCTACGTAACGGCGATGGCGTCGCATTCCCGCTGCGATGCGGATTCGGGAGGCCCGTTCCGCTCTTATCGACGCCCGGCGGCGGCGGCGGTTTCGCTTGCGGGCCGGCCGGAATACCGCGCGAAGCGTTGGCTGCCGAGGCCGTCTTCGGAGCGTCGAGCCAATCGGCGATCGCGCTCGCCGTGGAGCCGTCGAAAGCATATGGAAAAAACGCTTCGGTGTTCTCGGGCGATTCCGCCGAATAGCGGCTGCCGAAACGGCGCGTGAGATCGGTCGCCGCGACGATCGTCGCGCGCGGATTCGCTTCGCGCAAGCGATCGTCGTAGGCGTCGCTCTGGTCTTTGGTCTCACCGCACACGGGCTCGCCCGGATGCAGCACGAGCAGCGGCGCCTTGGCGCGGGCGGCCAGCGCCGTCGGGTCGTGCGCGAGCGCGGAACGGCGCCAAGCGGCATCGTTCGGAGTGCCCGGCCCCGCCGTGAGCGCAGCGGCGCAACTCCGGTAAACGAGCACCGTCGGAGCGAGCGCTACGACGCCCGCAACGCGTGCGCCCGCCGACATGGAAGCTGCGAGCGCCAGATCCGCTCCATTCCCGTAGCCCAGCAGATAGATGCGCTTCGGATCGATCTCCGTATCGTCGGCCAGGTGACCGAGGGCGGCTCCGGCATCGGCGAGGGCCTGATCCCACGTTTGCGTTGCGGCGGAACCGCCGCTCTTCCCGACGCCGCGCATATCGTAGCGCAGTACCGCGTAGCCTCGCTGCACGAATGAAAGCGCGAGCGCCGGAAACATGGGTGCCGGTCCGTCGCCGTCGTAGTCGGTAGCCGCGGCGGGTCCGGGCGGCACGAAGACGATCGCCGGCTTCGGCCCGGTGGCGCCCGGCGGACGGGAAAGAAGCGTTGCGAGCGAGGTTCCGTCCGAGCTCGTGAAGGTGGCCGCTTCACGTGGGACCACAGGCACCGGCGCCGCGATCGGTCCGGCGGAGAACGGCGTCGCGTCGCCGCCCTTTACGTACGAGACGAGCCGCGCGTCGAAGTTCGCGGCGAAGAAGTGGACTTCGTGCACGATATAAGTTGCCGGGTCGAACCAGACTCGGGCGAGGCCCGGCACGTCGAGAGCGAGATCGTTCTTGGGCGTTTTCGGGAAGCTCGGCGTCGCACGCACGAGCCGCTGTGCGCTCGTCGCGATGCCGCTCGGAAACGCCTCGCTCACGGGCGCGAGCGACGCTTCGCCGGAACGGCGACGAAACGCCGGCAGCAGCACGGCGCCCGTCATGAACGGGGCGTCGAAGATCCACGGATTGCGTGCGGCTCCATGCGCGTCGCTCGGGACGGCCAGCCGATCTACGAACGGCGAACCGTCGATCGACGCGACGAGGCCGCTCGGTGCGGCCCGGTACCGCACCGTCCATTGGCCGTCGAAATTCGGTACGGTGCGGAATCGGTACGTCCGTCCGAGCGGCGAACTGCGCAGAAACGGCGCCTGATAGGTGCCCTCGTACGAATCGACGCCGAGATCCGCATAACGGAACGCGCCGAGCGCAAGGAGATGAGCGGCGCCGGCCGACCCCGATTCGCTCGTCTCAATTTGGTGGACATCGTCGCGCCGGTAGATGACGACCGACGTCGTACCTTGCGCGCCGCCGTTGCGCGAGAGCGCGTACGTGTAGGTTCCATTCGGGGGTCCGGGCGGGGCGCCGGCGGGCCGTTGCTCGCCTCGAGCCGCTGCGAGTAGGCCGACGGCGAGTAGCGGTAAGCGAACGCCGCGAAGCAAAGCCATTCCCCGTTGCTCGCCGCCCGGTCGCGGCATCTCCTTCCGATGAAAGCGCGCATGAATACCGCATCTTCTCCCGCAGCCCACCTGAGCGACGTCGCACCGGGCAAGACGTTCCGTGTCGAAGTCGCGGGCGAAGCCGTCTTGCTCTGCAACGTTGCCGGCCGAATCTACGCGATCGAAGATCGCTGCACGCACGACGGCGGCGAACTCGATCAAGGCGAACTCGAAGATTGCCGCATCGAGTGCCCGCGCCACGGCGCATACTTCGACGTCACCGATGGCAACGCACTAACGTTACCTGCCATTATTCCACTTCGCACGTATGCCGTTAGGGTCGAAAGTAACGACATCTATATAGACGGGTAAAGCCCTCAAGCAAGCGGCGTCACCTTCGGCCGATGTTGAGTAGTGCAAGATAGACGATGATGAGCCGGTCATGACACGTCTACTCATGTGTCCGCCGAGCAACTTTGCGGTGACGTACGACATCAATCCGTGGATGTCGAAGCACGTCGGCCTCGCAACTCCGCACGCCGTACGTCAATGGGACCGCCTCGTGGAAACGCTGCAGTGCGCGGGCGACGTTCGAATCGAACGAGTCGATCCCCGGCCGGGCGTCCCCGACCTCGTCTTTACGGCGAACGCGGCACTCGTTAGCGGCCGACTCGCGGTACTGAGTTCGTTCCGCCATCCCGAACGTCGCCGCGAGCAACCACTCTACCGCGCCGCCCTCACCTCCGCCGGTTTTGCGACGACGGCCTTGCACTCGGCTTTCTTCGAAGGCGCGGGCGACGCGCTCTTCGATCGGCGTCGTCCGCTGCTTTACATGGGCTACGGCTGGCGGAGCGATCGCATCGCCGCGGCCGAAATCTCCGAGACGCTCGGGGTGAGAACCGTACCGTTACTGCTGGTCGACGAACGTTTCTACCATCTCGATACCTGCTTCTGTCCGCTCGCCTCGGGCCACGTGCTGGTCTTCATGGACGCGTTCTCGCCGCACACGCAGAAGCTCATTCGCCGTACGCTCGAACCGGAATTCCTCATCGAACTCTCGGCGGCGGACGCTCTTTCGTTTGCTTGCAACGCCGTCGAACTCGACGAAACGCTCGTAATGCACGACGCTTCGATGAAACTGCGCGAGCGGTTGCATTCCATCGGCTACCGCGTGTTCGCGACGGATCTTTCCGATTTCCACAAAGCGGGCGGCTCCGCGAAGTGCCTGACGCTCAAGCTCGAAGACGGCCCCGCGAGCGCGGAGGCCGCCGCGTAAATTGACAGGCAGCGAGGCCAATGATAAACTGCGTCGGTTATGTACGCAATCATCGAAGCGGACGGCAAGCAGTTCCGCGTTAGTGAAGGCGACACGATTCGCTGCGATGCCGTCGACCGTGAAGTCGGCGCCGAAATCGCGTTCGACCGGGTCGTGTTAGCGAGCGCCGGCGGCTCGGAAATCTCCGTCGGCAAGCCGGTCCTCGCGGGAGCCACCGTACGCGGGACGGTTCTTCGCCAAGCAAAAGATAAGAAGATTTTGGTCTTCAAATATAAGCCCAAGAAGCGCGTGCGAAAACTCGTCGGCCACCGTCAGCGGTTTGCCGAAGTTCGCATCGACAAGATCGAGTTGCCCGCATAGCAGCGGGCCCGCGCCGTAATCGTCGCGTCCGCCCATCCTCCGAAATACCCGGCGGCATGAGCGGAATGATCGAAGTGCACGTTCGAAAAGATAGCCGCAATCGGCTGTCTTCTTTTTTGGCGACCGGCCACGCCGGCTGGGCCGAGAGCGGTGCGGACGTCGTGTGCGCTGCCGTATCGACGGTCTTGCAAGCCGCATGGCTCGGTTTGAGCGAAGTCGCGAAGGTTCCGGTTGAAGCTTCTAAAGAAAGCGGCCGCATGACGCTCGCCTGGCCCGAACGCTCGCGCGATAGCGACGCCGTCCGGGCGATCGTTGCGACGGCCGCTCTATCGGTCGAACGAATCGCGACGCAGTATCCCGAACACGTGCGCGTGATTCACGAGCGAGACGACGGGTAAACGCGAATCGTTGCGTTGAAAGGAACACCTATCATGAGCGATATTTATAAGCCGATTACCGATGACCGCGATGTGACGGGTGCGAGCGCCACATCCACCCCGGGCACGATTTATACGGGCGTCGATCCGTATGCGTCCTCTTCGTCGAACGAAGCGGGCCGCGCCGTTCTCGCAGGCGCTCTGGGAGGCGTCGCTTCCGCCGTCGGCTACATCGTTTACAGCCGTCTACCGCAAGAACAGAAAGTGAAGCTGCAAGGGCAGGTTCGCTCGCTTGTGGAGAGTCGGATCAACGAACTTCGCAGCCGCTTCAACGTGTAGTTGGGGACGCTTCGCTTTCGCGCAGAGCGTCGTTGCCGACGGGCTCATGTGCATTCGCACACTTCGCCCGCCGGCGCCTAGCCCTGCACGAAATCGAAGCGTCCTCGTGCTGGTTCGTTCGGACACTTTGCCGGTCGGCGCCTAGTCACGCACGAAATCGAAGCCTTGTGCTGATCCTTTGACAGGGGTGGTTTAAACGGCTTCGCTTTTTTGGTGCGAAGTTAGTTTGTGGCGGTGGAGCCTTGGGGTTTTGGGTTGGGCGGTTTCACTTCGGTGGAGCCGCTTTTCGTATTTGATGAGAGCGGGGGCTCGGGGTGATCGGCCGGATCGTGGAGCGTGTGCTCGATCTTGGCGGGCGGAGCGGGGTTGGTCGCTGCGTGTGAATCGTAGTCGAAGGCTGCGTGCGGAGCGAGGTCGGGCGCGATCGGCGGAGTGACGTCGGGCGCCCCGTGTGGGGCGTGGTTTGTTTCTGCGGGGGCTGGGTGGTCGATCGTTACGATTGGGGGGTCCTGGGCGTAGGGTTCGGGGGGGACGTAGGGCGTGCGGTGGTCGGGTTCGTCTGCGGCGCGCTCCATTTCGTGGATGAAGGAGGCCGAGGTTGCCTGGACTTCGCGTACGACCTGGCCCGCGCGGCGCGCGACTTTCGGCAATTGGTCGGGGCCGAAAAAAAGGAGCGCCGCTACTCCGACAACCAGCATGTCAGCGGGCGAGAGCAAAGGGTTCCTCCCTGTAGGCGTAAAAACCAGCGCTCCCACCCTTACGGGGGTGAGTATCGCCGTAAGGACTGGCAGCCAGCGCTTGAAGATCATCTACACGCGCGGTAACCGGACCGAGACGCTTGCCTCGATCTCCACTCTGCGGAAGATTCTGGGCCGCTTCGTCCGTCACCGCGTGTTCTACGAAGTGTCCTCGCGCAACAAGCGCGGTCATGAGTTCTTTTCCACAAAGAACACCTTCGTCGTCGGGTCGATCGAAGTCGTCAATCGCGATTACCTTACCATTACTATTTTCGACGCCCACAGTACCTCGCACAGCATCGAGATTCTCAATCCCTCCGCGCTACGCATCTATGATGAGACGCTCGGGAAAGGCTTCGCAGTTTCGTTCTTGAGCGAGCCCGGGGGAGACGTCGAGTCGCGTTGCTATTTGCGCGATGAGGGCGACGAGAGCGACGGCGTCTCGGCCAAATGCGACCTCGAAGCGATCACGTTGCCGCAGCTTTTCGAATATCTGGATGAAATCACGAACGTGACGCGCGCCGTCGGCCCTCGAGTCGAGCCGCCGTTCGGAGTGCTCTGACGGCTTCGGCGTGCCGTCCGAGCCGCTTGAGCGCGATCCCGAGATTGCGCTGCCCCAGAGCGTACGAATCGTCATAAAGTAGCGCCGCTCGGTAATAGTCGAGCGCGTCGAGCGCTTCCCCCGCCTCCAGCAACAGGTTACCGATATTGACCAAGGCCGGGGCATTGCGCTCGTCGTGCACGAGCGCTTCATCGAAAGCCGCGAGCGCCTCACTCGCGCGCCCGAGTTCCACCAGTGCCACGCCGCGCTTGTTCTCGGCGCGGCACCGGTCAGCCGGCGTCGCGGCCTCCGCGCAGGCGGCCTCGAAGGCCCCGAGCGCGGACGTGAATCGCCCGGCTTCGAGCGCCGCGACGCCGTGCTCGTAGTCCGTGGCCGCCGGTCGCCGCCTTCGCAGCGCGGCAAAGAGGGAACGGATGGCGAACATTGCCGCTCAGTGTTACATGTCGACGTTCTGACGCTTTTCCCGGAGATCTTCGCGCCCGCAATAGGGCTCTCGATCGTCGGCCGGGCGCACGAACGCGGCCTCGTGCGGATCGAGATGCACAACCTGCTCGACTCACTGGGAGGCGCCGAACGCGCCGACGACCGGCCCTTCGGCGGCGGTCCGGGCATGGTGCTGCGCATCGAGCCGCTCGCGCGCACGCTCGACGGCATCCTCGCGAGTGCCGCACCCGCAGAACGGCGTTCGATCGTCGTAACGTCGGCTGCCGGTACGCCGTTCCGGCAAGCCGACGCCGAAGCGTTCGCGCGGCTCGACCGGCTCGTCTTGATCTGCGGACACTACGAAGGCATCGACGAACGGTTGACGGCGCTCTACGGTGCGCGCGAGATCTCGCTCGGCGATTTCGTGCTCACCGGCGGCGAGATTCCGGCCCTCGCCTTTCTGGACGCGACGGTACGGCTGCTCGAAGGAGCCCTCAGCGCCGACTCCCTCACGAGCGAATCGTTCACCGGCGGCGTCCTCGACGCGCCGGCGTATACGCGTCCCGCGACGTTCCGAGGCGTCGATGTGCCGAGCGTGCTGCTCTCGGGCGACCACGCCAAGATCGCCGCTTGGCGTCGCGAGCAGTCGCGCGAACGTACCCGCGAGCGCCGCGGCGATCTGCCCGGCGGACATCCGCCGGGCGACCAAAGTGGGCGTCCGCCGAGCGGGGAGTGACAGCGTAGCCGCTTCCGTGATATCATCGCGAGGTTGTCCCGGCGGCTGTCGGGTGTGTAGATGCTAAGGAAA
>CAXTIY010000111.1:0-9574 GCA_964244215.1 uncultured bacterium | reverse complement strand
GAAGGCGATATCGAAGCGCGGCATGTGTGGCGCGTGCCGTTTTCGGGCGGCGAGCGCACGCGGATTAGCGGCGGCACGACGAACCAATGGTCGCCCGTGGGACTCGCGGGCGGCAAATACGCCTACGTCGACGCCTCGTACGATACGCCGGGAGCCGTTACGCTCTCGGACGGCACGACCACGACGCCGCTCGAGCCGCATCCGCTGCCGCCCGATTATCCGGTAAAGCAACTCGTTCGTCCTCAATCGATCGTCTTTCGAGCACCGGACGGGCTCGCGATTCACGGCCAACTCTTTTTAGCGCACGACGGACTGCCGAAGCATCCCGCGCTCATCTTCGTTCACGGCGGACCCGAGCGGCAGATGCTGACGACCTATCACTATTACGAAGCGTATGCCAATCTCTACGAACTCAATGAGTATTTGGTCAGTCGCGGTTTCGACGTGCTCTCGGTTAATTATCGAAGCGGCATCATGTACGGTCACGATTTCTTCGAACCACCTAAGCGCGGCTGGCTCGGCGCGAGCGAATATCAAGACGTCCTGGCGGGTGCGCGCGTACTCGCGGCGCGGCCGGACGTCGATCCCAAGCGGCTCGGCATCTACGGCTTATCTTACGGCGGCTATCTTACCGCGCTCGCACTCGCGCGCAATTCCGACATCTTTGCGGCGGGTGTCGATCAGGCGGGCGTTCACGATTGGCCGGGACTCTTCGACGTGCTCCACGGCGCTCGCGTGGGCACGGAGCGGCAACGCGCGATTGCGTTCGCCGCTTCACCACTCGCCGCCATCGCCGCTTGGAAATCGCCCGCCTTGCTCGACCAAGGCGACGACGATCCCGAAGTGCCGTTTTCACAGACGGTAACGCTTGCAAATCTACTCGAGGCGCGCGGCGTCGACGTCACCTTACACGCGGTGCCCGACGAACGTCACGAATACGATGTGTACGCGCACGAACTCGACCGCTTCACCCGAACGGCAGACTTCTTAATAAGCCGACTGGGAGCACGCTAGCAAACACCGCTTTTGCACTTCCGGTCACGACATCACGAGAACCGAACGTGCCTCGATGTCGCCTGACTTGAGTTGCATGAGCGCTTCTTCCGCTTCGTCGAGCGCGAACTGCTTCGCGACGACCTTAACCTTGCCGGCCGCCGCGATCTCAAGGACGGTTCGCATCTGCTTGCGATTTCCGATGACGGAGCCGACGAGCGATTTTTCATCGGCGAAGACGATATCGCGCAGGAGATGCGCGGCGCCGTTGACCACGATGCCGCCCGGCTTGATGCCATCCATTGCGGCCTGCAACATCGCGTCGGACGGCGCGAAGTTAATCGCAGTATCGACGCCATGGCGCTTGAGCTCGGAGACGAGATCGGGATGCCCGGCATCGATGGAACCGATCGCTCCGAGTTCCTCGCCGAGTTCCCGATGACGCTTGCCGCGGGCGACGACGATGACGTCGGCGCCGGCGAGCTTCGCAAACTGCACGACCATGTGGCCGACTCCGCCCATGCCGAACAGCGCGACGGTTTGCCCGGGCGCGAGTCGCGCGCGATCGACCGCGCGATACGCCGTGATGCCCGGACAGAAAAGCGGCGCGGCTTCGAGCGGGGAGAGGCTCGCGGGGACGTGATACGTATGCGCCGCATTGGCCAGCATGTATTCGGCGTAGCCGCCGTCGATCGTCTCGCCCGTAACTTTCTTATCCGGGCAAAGTTGATCGCGAGCGGTCACGCAATATTCGCAGCTCAGATCCGTCGACCACAGTGGCTGGACGCCTACGTAGTCGCCGACGCGGAAGCCTACGACGCCCTCGCCGAGCGCCGAGACATGCCCTACGACCTCATGGCCGGGAATGATCGGGGTAAAAGACGGCACCCCTCCGCCAACCCAATCGCCTTCGATCGTGTGCAAATTCGAACGGCATACCCCACACGCGGCTACCTTCATCACGAGCTCGCCCGGGCCGGGCTTCGGGGTCTCGATCTCGCGTAAATGAAGTGGATGGGATTCGATCGGGCCGACGTGGTCGAGTTGCATCGCTTTCATGCTGAATGGACTCCTCTAAGAGACAACGTCGCGTACGTAGCGATCGCGTGCCGCGAGGATCGTTCCCCGAGCGTCGCCTCGTCCACTGCGCGGTGCTTGACTACTCCGCCGCCGGCAATCAGAATGACGCCAATGCGAGAATCGCCGGCAACGCGCGTCACCGCCGCGGACTGCCAATCCTGCGGCGCCTGCTGCGGGCCGCCCTATGTGGCGAACACGTACATCACGCTGACGCCGCCGGATGTGGAAAGCTTATCGCCTAACGAACGGCGGCTGCTCGTTCGGGGTGTTCGCCGCCCCGCGCTCGCTACGGCGATGACGCGGGACGGCGTCGTGTGTGCCGCGCTACGCGGTCGCGTCGGCACGCACGTGTCCTGCTCGATCTACGAACGCCGTCCGGGGGTTTGCCGGCGTTTCGCGCCAGGTTCGCGTGCGTGCCTCGCGATGCGTCGCGACGTCGGCATTGCGGAGGACTAATCCTCACCCTCTGGCGCGATTACTTTCGCCTTCGCAAAGGCCTCGAGCGGCGGCTCTACGAGTTGACCCGAAAAACTTTACGGACAGAGGACCATCGCCACCGAGAACGGCACCCAGCCGCAGTCGACGAATTTCGGCAAGCCCGCGATCACGAAACTGCCGTCGATGATCACGAACGCCACGATGAGAGAGATCGCGCGGCGCCGTTCCAATGCAGCACGCGAGAAACGACCGGCGCTATGGGGCTTTCGCACCGAGCACATCTAAGCGCTCATGTCGCAACGCCACGTCAACGCGCTTCTGTTCGACGACACGCTTTTTCGAAATGACGACCTCTTCGACAACGCGAACCCGTTTGACGACGTCTACTTCCTCGGCACGTAGCAAGATTGAAAACGACTTCGGTTCGACCCCGACCATTTCTGTGCCGTCGCCTGGCACGTACCGTACGTCGAGTTCTTCGTGCAAGACGTCAACTTCGATCGTCTTTCGAACCATTACGGCGCGACGGGTGATGACCGCGAGTTGCCCGCGGACGTCGCGCTTTTCAACTTGCACGCGCTCGGCGTGTAAGCTTAAGCGCGTACCGGCGACAATTTCCGGATTGGCAAGAATCGTCTCGTCATAGACGCCGCTCGACCGATCGGAACCGGGATCATTCATAGCGCGGTCTCCGGCGGCTGGCTCCGGCAGCTCGTAAGCTCTCGATCAACGTCGTGTCCTTTGGATGCAGCTTGAACAATGTCTCAACGGCATGTTCGAGGATGGCGCTCCGACTAATTTTCGTGCGGTATGCAACGCGTTCGAGCCGTCCGAGCAGCGTCAGCCGAATCGTATGGCTTACGCCTTTATGGGTTGTAGCTTCGGCCATCATGTTCTCCTAAAGCCGCAGCGCCGCCGTAGCCGTGCTACAACGGCGCCGCCTAGTTCAACTGCTTAGCGGATGGGCGGCTGGGTCTTCGTATCTCCCTCGACAACGAGTTCTTCGTGACGAACCGTGTCGGATACGTTCTCGACGCCGCCAACGGCTTTCTTGCCGACTTCAACTTCTTCGGTTACGAAGGTCTGTTTGCCGACTTTGACTTCTTCACGCGACAACGGAACCGTGATGGTCTCGTCGGCACCGATCGTGCCGCCGACGGCGCCACTGGTAACGGCATGACGCTCGATGACAAGCTCCTCGTGAGAAACCGGAACGTCGATCGACTGCTGTTCAGTGACGACTTGTTTGCGAATCCGGACCGCGCCACTCGCAACGCGAACTTTATCGACCGAGAGCCGTTCGGCTTTCAGTTGAAGCGTTTGATCCGCCGTCAAGTCTTTCGAAGCTGCTGCCGTCGCCGCGCCGGCTCCGAGCGCCGCGCCCGTCGCCGGGGCAGCAGATGCGGAACGGCCTAGCGAGCCGAGATCCGCGCCATTGCTCTGTAAGATTGCGACCGCTTCCGAAGCGCGCGCATCCGCCTTGACGGTCACGAGGGCTCCGCCACGCGCGACGCCGTCTTCGAAATAGTGCGCGTCTTCCTCGGGAACGCCGATCTCCGTGAGATTATCGCGAAACTCTGATCCGCTCGACTGATGATCCTTGAAGAAATCGGTGATTGGGTTGCCGAGTTTTGTCGGTGGGGGAGTCGACGTACTTTCGTCTTCGACTTCGCTGATCTGCGCCGTTGCAAAGCCGGCCGTCTGAAGTTCGGCAAGCGCTTTCTCGCCGCGCGCCTGATCTTTGAAGAGCCCGCCGATTGTCTGTCCTGCCATAAGAATATCCTCTTGCATGCTAAGTATGTAATATTTGTGATTGCTCACGTAAGGACGTACGGCGCATTTGTGACCGAACGCGTTTGTCGCGAGTCAAGCTTATGTGCCCACGCAACCGACCTTCAATCTCATTCATAATAAATCGTTTTGTCGTGAGATCCCGGGTACAGCTAATTGTCAAACAAGCACTTTTGGGGAGACGTCCATGCCTTATCAGGTTCTGAAGAGAGAGCCGGACGCGTGCGCGTTCCGGCTTGAAAAATTTGCTGCAATCGCGACGCTGAGCGTCGCACTTTTTACGGAAACGAGCGGAGCAACGCTCGCGACGACGCTTACCGCACCACCGATCAACGTCAACGGTTCACACGTGACCATCGCCGGGCTCGAGCGCGACAATAGCGTCTTTGTTCCGGTGAAAGGCTTCTTCGAAAAGCTCGGTGCCACCGTAACGACGAGTGGTTCGACACTCACTGCAAGCCGTCAAGGCAAACAGCTTGCGCGGATGACGGTCGGAAGCCGTAATGCGACCGTCAATGGCGCGACGCAGATGCTGCCCGTCGCCCCGTTCGTGGCCGGCGGAACCGTGATGCTGCCGCTACGCAGTCTTAGTGAAGCCGCCGGAGCGACCGTTTCTTACGTTACCAGTCCGCGTGCTGTGAACGTGACTCGCTCGGCTGGAGCCGGCATGGCCGCCGGCGCTGCCGGCGCGGGTATGGCCGCGGCCGGTACGGCCGGAGCCGTAGCCGCGGGCGCTGCAGCCACCGCGGACGCACAAGCGGCCGCCCCCGCGGCTGCAGCGACCGACGTTGCGAGTGCAGCGCCCGTAGCAGATACGCAAACCAACAACAGCGGGATCCCCTGGTGGGTCTGGGCTTTACTCGGATTACTCGTACTGGGGCTCATCATTTGGGCGATTACGCGACGCAAGAAAGAGCCCGTTATCACGACGACGAGCCGCCCGCGCGGAAGCGAGCCGACCGTTACGACGACCGGCAAATCAGACAATAACGACCCTATCATCAAAACTCGGAAATAAGGAGTAAAAATTGAACACCGTCACCGACTGGTCTGCTGGTTTTATCACCGGCCTGACTGCGGGTCTTGCGCGCCTCTTCGGCGCGATCCCAAACATTATCGGCGCGTTGCTCCTACTCGTCATCGGATGGATCGTCGCCGGAATCGTCGGAAACTTATTCGCCAAGCTATGCAAGGCCGTTCACATCGACACGGTGAGTACGCGCATCGGCGCGGCCGGTTTTCTCGAGCAGACCGGGACCAAGCTCAAGGCGAGCGACATCATGGGCGAAATCATCAAGTGGGTCATCCGCTTAGTGTTCATTGAGATGGCTGCCGAGCAACTGGGTATGCCGCAAGTCTCGCAGATCATCAACCAGATCCTCGGCTTCATCCCGAACATCATCGTCGCCATCATCATTCTCGGCGTCGGTGCGTTTCTCGGGAAGTTGCTCGGTAGCATCGTCCACGGTGGCGCAAGCGAAGCGAAGATTGGTAATGCCGATCTGCTCTCGCGGCTTACCTACGGTGCCGTCATCGCCTTTGCGATCATTGCGGCGCTCAACGAGCTTAACGTCGCGCCTGTCGTCGTAAACACGCTGTACATCGGCCTAGTCGCCGCGTTGTCGCTCGCGCTCGGCCTTGCTTTCGGGCTCGGCGGTCGCGAGACGGCTGCGAAGTTAACCGAACAGTGGGCGAGCCAACTCGAAACAACCGCTAAGAAAGTTCAAGCGCTTCCACCTCGTCCGCAAACGCCACCGACGGTGGCTGGCTCGGCGAAGCGGATTCGTACCTCAAGCTAACTCGGGGCCCGGCCGCGGCGCACTCCGAAAGAATACGCCTAAACGAACGATGCAAGGAGCGCCGCCAATCGGCGCTCCTTGCGTCCTTGCTTGACGCGCGTAGGAGTCGCGCCGTCTCGCGCCTCGATCAAGCGACCGGATCGAGCTCCGGCTCGTGCGAAAAGAACTGAGCCTTATTCTTCCCCGAGTGTTTCGCTTCGTAAAGAGCGACGTCGGCCCGCTCAAGGAGAACGTTCATTTCCGTGCCGTCCGTTGGATAAAAGCTGACGCCGATGCTCGCGGAAAGGGAATACTCCCGCTCTCCGTCCGTAATCGGCTTCCGAATGACGTCCATGATCCGATCGGCGAACGTTTGCGCGTCCTGCAACGTCGCGATGCCGGCGCCGATGACCACGAACTCGTCGCCGCCGAGCCGAGCGACCGTATCACTTTCGCGCAACGTCTCCGTGAGGCGAGCGGCCGCCACTTTAAGCACAGTATCGCCGGCAGCATGACCGAAGCGATCGTTGACGTTTTTGAAGCCGTCGAGATCCAGAAACAACACGGCGAACCGCTCGGCGCGGCGTTGCGAGGCGAGGATCGTCTGCACGAGGCGGTCGTAGAGCAACACGCGATTCGGCAATCCCGTCAGAGCATCGAAGAACGCGAGCGCGTCGAGCCGCTCGTTCTGCGCCGCGCGTACCAGGGCCGAAGCTATCAGGTCGCCCGCAAGTTTTACAAATTCGATCGTCTCGGGCGCAAAGGGGCTCGTTCGCGGAGTGCTTGCGATATAGCCGATTGCTCCATACGCGGTGTCGTCGACGAAAATGGGGACCGCTATGTACGAGCCAGCGTAACTGTAGTGAGAGCGTCCGCTCGCTTCGCGTTCGGCCGCGAGGTCGAGTACCGTGAGTACATCTCTTCGATCAATGGCTGGGCCGATGAAGGTCGCTTGCAGCGGATAACGGGCGCCGACGGCAATGGTGCCCGATCTGCAACCGTCGATTGCGACGCTGCACTCGATGACTAGTTCGTTCGTCTCGTTATCGATTTTGCCGAGATAGGCGCGCTCGAGTCCGAGCGGCTGGAGTCCGACGAGTAGCGCCGCGTCGATCTGCTCTTTACGGTGCCCGCTCGTCATAGTCGCGATCATGTGCAGCGAGTGCAGCTGACGGGCATACTGTCGCTGCTTATCCTCGCGGACTTTCAGATCGGTCACGTCGCGCATCGAAACGATAATACGGTCGAGCGCGGCGCTGCTGCCCGGCAAGCAGACTGGCGTCGCGTCGACTGCGATCCAACGGCGGTCGCGGTCGCAGCCGAAGCCCAGCACGGCACTCTGCGGTTGCGCGGTCGCACGAACCGTCGTAGCCGGCCAGCTACCGGGCGGCACGTACCCGCCGTCGGCATCGACGGCCCCGTGGTCACTGGCGGCCGCAATTGCGAGCAGGCGCTTGGCACTTTTATTAACGCGAAGCGTCCGGAGCTCTGCGTCTAAGACGAGGACACCGTCGCCTAAGTTCTCGATTGTCGCCTGGGTTTCGACACTTGCGGCTTCCAGGCACCCGTTGAGTTTCTCGAGTTCACGGGGGCTGCGTAAAGCCAAGGCTTTCGGAACGAGACCCACGAGCGCGATCGCCGTTACGATCGAAATGCCGGCCGTAAACGCTTTCACCCAGCCGTCGAGCCAATAGTCAGGATGCCAGATCGTCCAGATGGCGAGAACGTGCGTCATGCCGCAAGCAACGATGAACGTTCCGAACATCGCGAAGAGCGGCTTGAACGGCAGATCACGTCGCTTCGCGGCAAAGATAGCCAGCGTCAGGGGGATCGAAAAGTACGCGAGCGCGATCAGCCCGTCAGATACGACGTGCAAGAGCAAGACGTTACGTTGCCAAGCGAAACACATTCCGTGCGGCATGAAGTGAGTAAAGACAGGTGTCGCGCTCCCACGCAGTGATAAGGCGTTGGTCGGCCGCCGACGATTCAAAGGCCGTTTCTTAGGAGCATCGGTTAGGGAGCAGTAGCTTTCGCTCAGTTTTCGTCCCGAGTCTAGACGAAACGCTTAATGTGACCGCACTCACCCCTGAAGATGTCTCGCTTGCGTGCGGGTTCGCGCATGCTGCGCACCTCACAACCACGTTGATAACAGAAGCGGCGCATTCCGGCTCGTGGGGCACGTATCTTGGCTTCTGAAATAGCGCGGCCCGGGTCGCGACTTGCGACGAAAGGCCTCCCAGACCGTCCCACAACCGACCCGTTTTGGGACGCCCCGTTCCGCATGAAACAAGGAAGTTGTTCTAACGGCGTCTATCTCAGGTACGGGAGCGCTCAAGCGCTCCAGCCGCCGTCGACGGTCAAACTTTCACCGTTGATATAACTTGCGTTCGGGCTTGCAAGAAACGCCACCGCTTCAGCAACGTCAGCGGGATTTCCGAATCTACCAACACTACTGAAACGCTCCATCGCCTCATAGACCGGGCCGCCCGTAGGAAGCGGCTCGGTTTGAATCAACGCCGGCTGAATGTTGTTGACCGTGATGCCCGCCGGGCCGACGTCGCGAGACCATGCTCGTGTTAGGCCGCGGAGCGCGAACTTCGTGCCGCAGTAGGTGCTCAGACCGGGCGTCGGAGTGCCCTCGCCGAAGACTGAGCCCATATTGATAATCCGACCCCAACCTACTTTCGACATACGTCTTGCGGCCTCGCGCGATAACTGGAAACAGGCGCGCACGTTGACGTTAAAGAGTCGGTCGAATGATTCGTCGCTCACATTCGTAAGTGAACCGAATTCCAAAGTTCCGGCATTGTTGACCAAGACGTCGAGACGTCCCGCGAAGCGACCCCCGAACGATACATCGAGACGTTCGATCAACGTGCCAGGGCCTTCACGCTGAGCGAGATCGGCACCGAATGCCTCAGCCGAACCTCCCGCCGCATTGATATCCCGAACGACGGCTTCGGCATCTTCGCGGCTCGAGTTAAAGTGAACGATAACGCTCGCGCCGTCGCGAGCTAAGTGCCGCGCGACCTCCGACCCGATGCCGCCGGATGCGCCGGTAACGACGGCCAGCTTTTCGCTCAATGGCAAACGATCGTCGCTCACGCGACACGTGCGCTTCGTGTCTTTGCCAATTGCTCTACTCGCGCTTGGCCCCACATGCCAAGCATCCAGCCGGGATATTCCGTCGGGAGTTGGCTGACCAGATCGAGCGTTTGCAACTCTTCGGGCGTGAAGGCGACGTCGATTGCGCCGAGATTGTCGGTCAACTGTTCAATGCGTCTCGCGCCGACGATGACACTCGTAACGCGGGTTTGATGCAGGAGCCATGCGACGGCGAGTTGTGCAACGGAGACGTTCTTTTGCTGGGCGAGCGTTTTGAGCGCGTCGATGACGTCGTAAGCGCGCGGCATGTCGACGGGCGGAAACTGCATGGCACCGCGGCGCGTGCCTTCCTCGCTCGGCCGCTCGCGAGTCACCTTACCGCTCAGCAA
>CAXTIY010000110.1:0-9602 GCA_964244215.1 uncultured bacterium | reverse complement strand
AAGTCCGTAAGGGTGTCCTTCGGCGAGCCGATGCCGTGATACCACAGCGCAGCATTCATCGGCCAAAATGCGACGACCGTCAGAATAAGCAAAGCCAGAATGCCGAGGGCAGGGACGCAAAGCATCCAGCGATAGCGCCAAGGGGTTCTCCAACCAGCGATAATTGCTCCGAATGCCGCAATGAGCATCGCCGCCGAAAAAGGGATAAAGAACACGCCCGTGTCGACCGGCCACTCTTTGCCATAGGGCATCATCGCGAGCGATCGCGGTGGATGCGCACTCCACGCACCGGCGAGAACGAGAAGGTCGAAAAGCTTAGCACCGACCAGCGGACCGCCAACGAGTACTGCCAGCCAGAGAAAGGCTTTCGCGACGTTTTCTCGACCGAATAAGCTCGACGCATCATTGCTTCCCGCCGAAGGTCGCGCAATCTTCATCCGTCGAGAGATTTTGGGCCGTGACGGCGCGAACCTCGAAGCGGATAATGCGTAGTTCGCGCAGTCGCCCGTATGGCTCGGTAGCGGAGATGTGTAAATTCGTGACGATGCGTCGCTCTCTCGGCCGTACGCTTTTGCTCTCACTCGTAGCGCTGCTCGCCCTGCGTAGCGTCGCGACGCCCGTGATGGCCGACACGCCAGGTGCGAGCGCCGATCCATTTCTCTGGCTCGAAAGCGTCGATTCTCCGCGGGCACGCGACTGGGTGAAAGCCGAGAACGCAAAGACGCTCTCGGTGCTGCAGAGCGATCCGCGCTTCGCAGCGGCTTACGCCGCTGCGGTCGCGGCGGGCGAGGCGAAAGACCGTATTCCGACGCCCGACTTCACGCTCGGAAACGTCTATAATTTTTGGCAAGACGCGGATCACGCACGCGGGATTTGGCGCCACACGACGCTCGCGGATTACGCTCGCGCCGGCCCGGCGTGGCAGACGACGCTCGATCTCGATGCGCTCGCGAAGGCCGAAGGCAAGAATTGGGTGTGGAAAGGCGCCGATTGCACGGGGCCGGGGGAACGTCGCTGTTTGATCTCGCTTTCGGACGGCGGCGAAGACGCAACGACGGTGCGCGAATTCGACCCGGCGACGGGGCAATTCGATCCGTCCGGTTTCGTGCTGCCGCATGGGAAACAGGGAGTCGCGTGGTCGGGCGACGATGCGGTGATCGATGCTCGTGAATGGTCGCCGGGCGAGCTTACGGCTTCCGGTTATCCGTACGTCGTCAAGCGTTTGGAGCGCGGCGCTTCGCTCGGCGACGCGCGCGAAATCTTCCGCGGAAGCCGGAGCGACGTCGGCGTCATGCCGTTCGTCCTGCGCGATGGAGACGGTCACGAGCTCACGCTCATTTCACGCGGTCTCTCGTTCTTCGAACACGAGCTTTACCTCGTGACGAAAAGCGGAACGCAGAAACTCGCGCTACCGCTCAAAGCCTCGCCCGTCGCGATGGTGCGTGGCCGCGTGCTCGTGAAACTCGGCGAAGCGTGGCAGGCGAACGGCACGAACTTTATCGCGGGCTCGCTGCTCGCAATCGATCTTGCCGCAATTCTCGCATCTCCCGCGCACCTCGCGCCGACGCTCGTGTACGCGCCGGCCGATCGAGAAACGGTCGATGCCGTCGTTACGACACGCGATCGCGCGCTCGTCTCCACGCTAGAAAACGTGAAGGGCCGCGCGTACGTATTTACCCCGGATAGCCACGGAAGCGGCTGGACCCGTCAGCGACTCACTCTCCCCGATAACTCAACGATCGGCCTCGTCGATGCGGATCTGCACGGTTCTTCCGCGTTCGTCTCCGTGACGGGCTTCTTGACGCCGACGACTCTCGCGCTAGCCGATTCGGACCGCGCGACGGTTCGGGAAGTGAAAGCGCTTTCGCCGCAGTTCGATGCGTCGCGCGACATGGTCGAGCAGCACGAAGCGATTTCGAGCGACGGCACGCGCATACCGTATTTCGTCGTGCGTCCCAAGACGATGCCTTTCGACGGAACGACGCCGACCATCATGTACGCATATGGTGGTTTCGAAGTCTCCATAACGCCGACGTATAGCGCGACCGTCGGCAAATTATGGCTCGAGCACGGCGGCGCATACGTCGTCGCGAACATCCGCGGTGGCGGCGAGTTCGGTCCGGCGTGGCACGAAGCGGGCCTAAAAACGCATCGCCAACGTATCTACGACGATTTTGCCGCGGTCGCGCGCGATCTAACGGCTCGCAAGCTTACGAGCCCGCAACACTTGGGCATTCGCGGCGGCTCGAACGGCGGGCTGCTGATGGGTGTGGAACTCACGCAACGTCCCGAACTTTGGCATGCGGTCGACATAGCGGTGCCACTGCTCGATATGTTGCGCTTTGAACAGATTGCGGCAGGCGCATCGTGGGTCGGCGAGTACGGGAGCGTCGCGGATCCGGCGCAGCGGGCGTTTCTCGAGTCGATTTCACCGTATGCGAATCTTAAGGCGGGCGTTACCTATCCCGAACCGTTTATTTGGACGACGACGAAGGACGATCGTGTCGGACCGCAGCACGCCCGTAAATTTGCAGCGCGGCTCGCTGCCTTCGGCGATCCGTATCTCTTCTACGAAGTCATCGAAGGCGGCCACGGCGCCGGTGCCAACATCAAAGAACAGTCGTTCACGAGTGCGCTCGAGTATACGTACTTTGCGCAGAAACTGCTGCCTTCCGCCGATAAACCCTGAACTAGGCTTCCGGCCTAAGTTTTCGTTTTAAGTATTAAGTTCACTAGCTACGTTGGCTGGGGTCGCAGCTGCCCGCCGCCGTCATTGCCGCCCGAGAACGATTGATCGCGCGACGCTTCTTCGAGATCGAGACCGTTCGGTTCCGGTAAAAGCGCCCAGGTAACGATGAGTCCGCCTATGCAGCAGATGCCGGCGACCCACATAGGTCCCGGTAACCCGAACTTCGCTTGCAGTAGCGGAAAGCTGAACGTGCCGACGGCCGCGCCGACTTTGCCGACCGTTGCCGAAATACCGTGACTCGTCGTGCGCACGCTCACCGGAAAAATCTCGGCGGGCAAAACGAAGGTCGTCGTGTTCGGACCGAACTCGGTAAAGAAATAGTTGAGACAATAGAGCGCGATAAACGGTACCACGATCGTTTTCGCGTCGCCGAGGAACGCAATCGCGATAAAGCTCGCGGCCATGATGCCGAAGCCGAGCATCTGGATCGTCTTGCGGCCCCAGCGGTCCATGCCGAAGATCGAGAGCAGGTATCCGGGAAACGCCGCGAACGTGAAGACCATCAGCGAGAGAAAGAGGTCGTGGATTTGGCTGCCCTTGGGACTCACCGCCGTGACGAATTCTTGGTTCGATATCGTATTGCCGTAATAGGCGAGGTCGAGGAGAAACCATGCAGCCGAGGTGCCGATCAGCCACTTCGATAGTTCCGGTGCGCGACCGAACGCTTCTTTGAGCGCGGTTACGAAGCCGACTTTTTTGGCTTTGTCCGCGACCGCGTCATCTTTGCCCTCGGTCATTTGCGCGAAGCGCGGCGTCTCTTTGAGATGACGCCGCGCCCAGAAAACGGCGAGCGGCGGAACGGCACCGATGGCGAGGAGAATGCGCCAAACCAAATCTTGCGGAACATGCGCCGCGAGGAGCGCGATGGCGAGCAGCGGTCCGACAATGAGCCCGATGCCCTGCATCGCGAAGACGCTCGAGATCATCAGGCCGCGCGTCTTCTTGCCCGCGAATTCGCTTGCGATCGTCGCGCTTACCGGATAGTCGCCCCCGATGCCGAGCCCGAGAATGAAGCGGAACGCGACGAGCCACCAGATATTGGGCGAAAACGCCGATGCGATCGCGCCCGCGCCGAGCACGAGCACTTCGAAGCCGTAAATATATTTACGCCCGAAGACGTCTGCGATGCGCCCGAAAACGAGCGAACCGATAGCCGCCGAAACCAGCGCCGTCGCGCCGACGATCGCCGTCTCGACCGTGCCGATGTGCCACTCAGTTTTAAGGAGTTTGAGCACGACTCCGATGATAAAGAGGTCGTAGGCATCGGTGAAAAAGCCCATGCCGGAAATCAAAACGATTCCCCACTGAGCCTTACTCATGCGTGCGTCGTCGATCTCCGAAAATCGCGAAGCCGAGAACCGGGAGTTTGACTGCAAACGCCACTCCAATCAGCAGACTGTTGAGCACTACCCCTGCTGCTTGGAGCGAAAACATTAACACGCTCTTAATGGATGTGAGCGCGGATCAATTCAGCGGAGCGTGATCGTATCTGCGTTCAAGGAACCATCGCTCTGCGGACTACCGTTCACTTGCAACGACATGCCCGGCTGGATCGTCGTGCCACGCGGATTGATGACCGTACCTTGGTGCAAGTGAACGCGGCGGTAGACGCTGGGAGCCGTTTCGAGTTGCAATTCGAATTGCTTGAAGTAGGTGACTTTACCGATCGCGGCGGACCCGTTCGTCGTCTGCGTCACGCCGCCGAGGGCGTTGAGTATGCCTTGCACGTAGGGGCTATTCAGCAGCGCACTCGGGATAGGGAGCGGGAGCGCGGGCGCTCCCGCCGGCTGTGGCGTTGCAGTCGGCTGCGGAGTCGGATCGGCGAACGCCGCGGATGCGGATGCGAAGGCGAAGACCGCGAGTGCCGCGAGAACCGGGGACGAAAAGCATTTTAGCATCGCTGTCATAACGCTCGAGGCCGCGCGATCGTCAGCATCTTAGGGGGATGTCTTCACTTCTGCTCCGCCTTCGGACCAGCGAATGTGAAAGGAACCCGGCTGGTCGACGCGCTTGTACGTGTGCGAGCCGAAATAATCTCGCAGCCCCTGGATGAGATTAGCGGGTCCGATCGCGCGGCGATAGCCGTCGTAATATGCGAGGGCTGACGAAAACGCCGGGATCGGTACGCCGCGCTCGACGGCACGGCTCGCGACGCCGCGCCAAGCGGCCTCGGCCGTCTTTACGCCCGCGCTGAAATACGGAATCGTAAGCAGGTTCGTCTCGGAAGACGCCGTGTCGTACGCTTCTTTGATCCGGTCGAGGAACTTCGCGCGAATAATGCAGCCGCCGCGCCAGATCGTCGCGATCTTGCCGAGGTCGAGTTTCCATCCAAACTGTTTCGAAGCGGCCGACATCTGTTCGAAGCCTTGCGCGTAGGCGATGATTTTCGAGGCATAGAGCGCGTCGCGAATAGCGTCGAGCGCGGCACCGTCGGATGCGGTGTGAACCTCCGGCGGCCCGGAGAGTAGTTTCGAGGCGGCAACGCGATCGATCTTGAGCGCAGAAATGGAACGCGCGAACACGGCTTCCGTGATAGCCGTGATCGGACTGCCCATTTCTAGCGCCTGCTGCGCCGTCCAGCGGCCCGTGCCTTTTTGTTCCGCTTCGTCGAGAATAACATCAACGAGCGGGACGCCGGTTTGCGGATCGGCTTTGTGCAGCACCTCCGCCGTAATCTCGATCAGATACGAATCGAGATCGCCGTCTTTCCACGCGGTGAACACGTCGGCAATCTTCGGAGCGCCGAGACCGTAGACGCTGCGCATCAAGTCGTAGGCTTCGGCGATTAACTGCATATCCGCATATTCGATACCGTTGTGGACCATTTTCACGTAATGGCCCGCGCCTCCCGGACCGATGTACGTGCAACACGGCGTACCGTCGACTTGCGCCGCCATCTTCTCGAGCATCGGCCGCACGACTTCGTAGGCTGCGGGATCGCCGCCCGGCATCATACTCGGGCCTTCGAGCGCACCGACTTCGCCGCCCGACACGCCGACGCCGAGATAGCGGATGCTGCGGCTCTCGAGTTCTTTCGCGCGCCGCTCCGTATCGGTAAACAACGAATTACCGCCGTCGATTAGAATATCGTCCACATCGAGATGCGGCGCGATTTCGGCGATAACGTCGTCGACCGGTTTACCCGCCTTGACCATCATCACGATCGCGCGTGGCTTCTTGAGCGCGGCGACGAAAGCTTCGATGCCGTGCGCGGGGACGAACGTGCCTTCGTGCCCAAATTCTTTTACGAGTTCGTCCGTCTTCGCGTCGGTGCGATTGTGCACCGCAACGGCGAAGCCTTTGCGCGCGGCGTTGCGCGCGAGATTCGCACCCATCACCGCCAAACCCGTGATCCCGATATCGCAATTTGCCATGTCGTTCTAGTTCAAAGCGACGTGGCTCGAGTCTTGCGTATTCGCAGGTCGCAGCCCGCGCAATGTCAACTTATTTCTCATGCCGCTAGAGCGACGTTTATGGTGGACGGGCGGCCGTTCGTGTTACAACAAGAACGGCGCACCCAAATCCGCTTTCGCTTCGAAACGCGCCGCCGAGAAAGCCATTCCGAAGACCGCGCGCGGCTTACATCCTTACCGCTGCGCGGACCACGGTTGGCATCTCGGCCACGGTTAAGCAGTTCGCTCGCAGCCCGCGGCTTGCGGCGCAGCCGCAAACGCCATTGATTCCCGTTCCGATTCCCATCACCACCCCCTGCACCGATCGAATAAGAACGGGAATCCAGTTATGCCGGAATTAGTTCTTTCCCGGCACGAGCCCACGTCCGGTGTTTGGCGATCGCCGTAAAGAACGGCTTCGTAATCGCCTCGACCGAAGCGCCGGTCGCAACGCCGGGATCCGCGCCCGCGGCCGTTGCGACGCCGGCGCGTTCGAGTAATTCGATGCCTTCGCCCGTGGCCCCGATCGCTTTCGCGTGCTTGTACGCTTCGGCGATAAAGTGAATCGGTTCGCCCGATGCCGAGAGCGCCTTGATGCTCGCCGCGCCGCCCGGGACGAAGACCGCATCGAAGACGACCGAGGGCATCGTGAGCAACGTTTGATCGACGACGACCGTGCCGCCGTCCGCGCCCATAAGCTTACCGATTCGCGACGAGAGCACGAGGCCGGTCGCCCCTTGCTCCAGCAGCGCCGCCTTCAGCGCGTCGATCGCTTTAGCGTCGACGCCGTCGGCTGCGAGTATCGCGACCTTGCGCGACTTAATCGTATCCTTGTTGGTGTTGAGCAGGCTGAGCGCGGGCGAAGGATCCGTGCCGCTCTTGCCGTTCTTCTTGCCGTTGCCATTCCTGCTAGGCGCGGCGGGCGCCGGCATGCCGAGATTGGCGGCCACTTCCGCTGCGAGCGTCGCATCGATGTTCGCGAGCATCTGCGTTAAGACGCGCTCGCGGATCTCGGGCCGATTGACCTTCGTGAGCTCGAAGGAAAAGGCTGAGACGATATGCTCTTTTTCCGGCACCGACATGCTGTTGTAGAACATCGTCGCTTGCGAGAAATGGTCTTTAAACGATTCCGATCGCACGCGACGTTTGATACCGTCGATGCGCTCCGGATACGATGCGAAGCCGCCCTCGGCGACCGGCACTTCGCGCGGAAAATTATCGTCGAGCGTATTTTCGCCGTAACTCGCATCGCCCGTGTCGATCGCCATGCGATGGAGACCGTCACGCTGACCGTTAGCGAACGGGCAAACCGCACGATTGATCGGAATTTCGTGGAAATTCGGGCCTCCGAGGCGGCTTATTTGCGTATCGAGATACGAGAACAGGCGCCCTTGCAAGAGCGGATCGTTCGTAAAATCGATGCCCGGCACCAGATGCGATAGGCAAAACGCGACTTGCTCGGTTTCGGCGAAATAACTATCGGGATTACGATCGAGCGTCATTTTGCCGATCTTCGTAACCGGAACGAGCTCTTCGGGAATTAGCTTGGTCGAATCGAGGATATCGAACGGAAACGAGTCCGCTTCGGCATCGCCGAAGATCTGCACGCCGAGCTCCCACTCCAGAACGCCACCCTTATCGATCGTCTCGTACATGTCGCGGCGATGGAAATCCGGATCCTTGCCCATGATCTTCTGCGCTTCGTCCCAGACGAGCGAGTTCGCGCCGAGCAACGGCTTCCAATGGAACTTTACGTAACGCGACTCGTCTTGCGCGTTTACGAAGCGGAACGTGTGAACTCCGAACCCTTCCATCATCGCAAACGAGCGCGGCAGCGAACGATCGGACATCAGCCACATCATCATGTGCGACGACTCGAGCGTGAGCGAAACGAAATCCCACAACGTATCGTGCGCGGACGAAGCCTGCGGAATTTCGTTATGCGGTTCGGGCTTGACCGCGTGCACGAAATCGGGAAACTTGACCGAATCTTGAATGAAAAAAACCGGCATGTTGTTGCCGACGAGATCGAAGTTGCCTTCTTGCGTGTAAAACTTCACGGCGAACCCGCGGACGTCGCGCGGCGTATCGGCCGAACCGCGCGAACCGCCGACGGTCGAAAAGCGTACGAACACGGGCGTTTTCACCGCGGGATCTTGCAAGAAGCCGGCCTTCGTTATCGGCGCCATCGATTCGTATACTTGGAAAAAGCCGTGGGCCGCGGCACCGCGGGCATGCACGACGCGCTCGGGGATGCGCTCGTGATCGAAATGCGTTATTTTCTCGCGAAGGATGAAGTCTTCGAGTAGCGTCGGGCCGCGTTCGCCGCCTTTAAGCGAGTTCTGATCGTCGGCGATAGGCAGACCCTGATTCGTCGTCAGCTTCTTGCCCTTGGGGTCGACCCGGAATTTCTCGAGATCTGCAATTTTTTGAGTCGGACGGCCATTGCCGTTCGATGGCTTAATGTTCATGTTCGTCCTCGTGAGCGGTCGAGAGTGGCACCTTTAAACGTACGCATCGTCGCCGCTCGCGCTCCACGCAATTGAATCTTCGAGCGGCCGGTATGCGTCGTACCATTGTAATGGTGCCCCTAAGCGTTCTCGATCAATCTCCCGTCCTCTCCGGCGCGACGCCCGCCGACGCGATCCGCGCGACGATCTCGCTCGCGAAGCGCGCCGACGCACTCGGCTATAAGCGCTTCTGGCTTGCGGAGCATCATGCGATGCGGGGTCTGGCCGACGCTTCACCGGAAATCTTACTCGCGCGCCTCACGGCCGAGACGAGCCGGATCCGGCTCGGTACGGGCGGCATCATGCTGCCGCACTACAGCGCCTTTAAGATCGCCGAAACGTTTCGCATGCTCGAGACCCTCGCGCCGGGCCGGATCGATCTTGGGGTCGGTCGGGCCCCGGGCGGTACGCGCCTCGTTTCGGCGGCGCTCGAAAGCCGCGATCCGGCAACGTTTCCTACGCAAATCGCCGACGTCGCCGCCTTCCTCGCCGGCACCGCGCCCGCGACGAGCGAGCTCGGGTCTCTCGTCGCGATGCCGAGCGGCGATTCGTCGCCCGAGTTGTGGTTGCTCGGGTCGTCGGAATACGGAGCGCTCCTCGCAGCCCAAATGGGGTTGCCTTACACGTACGCACATTTCATCAGCGGCGATGCTTGCGAAATCGCGCGAGCGTACAAGAGCCGATACCGCCCCTCACCGCGCTATCCCGAACCGCGCCTGACGCTCGCGCTCGGCGCGATCGTCGCCGAGAGCGATGCCTCAGCGGAGCGGCTGGCTTTGCCGCTCGTGCTGTGGCGCATGCTGCTCTTACGTGGCCGCAGCGGCCCCTTCCCGACACTCGCGGAGGCCGAAGCCTATCCGTGGACGCTGCTCGAGCGTTACGAAGTCGCAAGTAACAGGCGCCTCATCGCCGGGAGCCCGAGCACGGTGCGGGCCAAGATCGAAACGCTCG
>CAXTIY010000109.1:0-9606 GCA_964244215.1 uncultured bacterium | reverse complement strand
CTCAATCGCGAAATAGACGATCGGAAGCCATGGGAACTCGCCAAACGCGGGGAAGCGGCCGCGCTCGATGCCGTTTTATACGATCTTTGCGAAGGACTACGCGTCCTCGCACATCTCGTCGCCCCGTTCTTGCCCGAAACGGCTCGCAAGATATGGATGCAACTCGGCTTCGCAGGCGAGCCGCATGGCGATTGGAAAACAGAACTCGTCTGGGGCGGCTTCGCGGCAGGCTCCCATACGAACCCTTCCGAGGCACCGCTCTTTCCTAGGCTCGATCCGGCGGCTGCCGGCTAAAGCGAGCACGAATTTAGCGACGCCGGCGGCGTGCGCGGCCGGCTCTACTTATTCTGCACGCGAAAGCGGGAGAGTCGCGATAGCGGTCGCGCGACGTAAGCTTTGAACGCGCCGCGCGTGCCGAGCCGTAATAACGGGCGCTCGACGCCGTACGTCATGACGACTGCGAAGACGAGCGAAACCCCGATGTACGTTACGAAGTAATCGAGCTCCCAATGACGATCGACCTGCCACGGATTACTGATTCCGGCGCATGGAAAACCCGTATGTCCGCATTGTACGAGCACCGCCTCGTGCCAGAGATAGAGATTATACGAGATCGTGGAAAGCCAGAGCAACAGAGGATTCGCGACGACCGCGCGCCACCACGGAAGCGCGAACAGCGTTCCCATCGCGAGCGCCGCGATGGTGAACTCGACGATCAGGCGATGATCGCACTGCCACGATTGATGGTCGGGCGGAGACATCGTTTTCGTCACGTGCGAGAAATCGTCGAGCAACCACGTACCGAAAGCGAGCGCCGCGAGCGCGAGAGCCGTTGCGAAGCGCTCGATTCGCGGCTCCCGTAAGCGGTGGCGGAAGCGCACGAATCCGTACGCGCAAAGCATACCGAGTCCGAACAGATCGATCTGCGCGGGCAACAAACACACGTAGTAGAAGAGTTGATTGAGGTTCGTCGCGTGCAGCCAAATGCGAAACCCTTCACCGATGACCAGCAGCGCGCCGAACGTCGTCAAGGGCCGGCGTCGCATCATCGCGGCGAGCGCGGGAAAGATTACATAGAACTGGACCTCGATGCCGAGGCTCCAGAACGCCGATACGATCGAGAACATGCTATCGTTCCAGAACGCATGCGTAAACGTCGCGTGCCGCACGAGCTCGATCCAGCGTCGCGCTTCGATCTCCGGCGGCAAGAAGAATAAGAACGCCGTGACGAAGAGCGCGACGTAATACGAAGGCACGATCTTGATGAAGCGGCGGTCGATGAAATGTGCGAGCGTCGGCATCTTCGCTTCACCGCGCATGGCTCTCGCGTAGGGCAAGAATAAAACGAATCCGCTGATGAAGAAAAACAACTCGACGCCGAGCGACCCGGCTAGGACCATCGGTTCGATACCGATGGCGAACGCTCCGTAGGATACCGCGGGCCGGTAGTTCGTCACGTACGAGTGCGTGATGACGACGAGCACGATCGCGAGCCCGCGTAAGCCGTCGAGTACCGCTAAGTGCGCGCGGCTAGGATCAGCTGGTTTCAACAAGCAGACTTTACCACACGAGCCGGTCGCTCGCGTGCTCCGGCACTTCGCTTAGCGCCGAGCCTGTTCACCGAGCGCCGCCGTAGCTCGCCGCTCGCGCAAGAAGTCCAGGACGTCGGGATCGATATATTGCGAAGGCGCGGGCTTCCAGCCGGGTAGGGGCAACGGTATCTCCCCTGGCGGCGGGGCGGGGCCGCTCGGACCGTAAGCGACTTCGCTCGGCCGAAACCGTAAGGGCCATGGGATTACTTCATCGCGTACGGTACCGTCCGCGCGCTGCGTTCTACACGTCACGTAAAAATAGACATATCCGCCGGCGGTCCACGTTTGCGACGGATTGCAAAGCCCTTGCGCGCCTCGCAGGGTGCTATGCGTTCCGGCGACGTTAATCGCGTAGCGACGTAGCGTCGATGCGGGATTCACACGTCGCGCGACGTTGCTCAGCGGATTCTGCTGCGCGCGGTCCCGCGCGATCGACGCGGCGAGATCGGTCCGAATCTGCGCGAGTCGTGCGGCGCTCAGCGCCGTTTGGCTTGGGCCGAGCGCGACGCGCATGGCAGGCGACGGCTCGGGCTTGGGGCGCGGTCGCGAACTCGCTCGCGGCGTCAGCTTCGCGAGCTCCCGCTTCGGCGCCGGGTGCGCGCGCGCCGGAGGTGCGAAGGGTCTGCGCACCGGCGCAGGCCGAGCGGCGACGGCTATCCGTGCCGCGCCGCTGGGATGCGCGGCCGCCGCTCGCGGACGCCGCTCGAAATGAATGGCCGTCGACATCGTTACCGTTTCATCGTCGTGCTTGACCGGCGGTAAGCGACGCGGAACGAGATGCTCGAGTACGTCGTACGCTCCGAATGCGAGCAGCAGAACCGCGACGTGGACGAGCATCGATAGCAAAATCGAGAACCGTACGAGGCGCCCGCCGCGGCCCTTCGTCGCGAGGTCGGGGCGCGAAATCATGGTACGATTCGCGGGCTATGTTCGATACCCACGCCCACATTCAGGATGCCGTGTTCGATCCCGACCGCGCGGCGATGCTCGAACGAGCGCGCGAAGCGGGGGTGACGCGCATTATGACGATCGGCACGGATATCGCGGATAGCCGGCGCGCGCAATTGACGGCCGCCGAATGCGGCCTCGACTACGCGATCGGCATTCATCCCCACGAAGCGGAAGATGCCCCCGAAGACATCGCTGCGGCCTTCGATGCTATCGTGGCACAAGGCGCCCGCCCGCCGAGCGCGATCGGTGAAATGGGTCTCGATTATTTTTACGAGCATAGCCCGAAGGAGGCGCAGCGACGCGTGATGACGGCGCAACTCGCGTACGCGCGGGAGCGAACGTTGCCCGTCGTGTTCCACCAACGCGACGCATTCAAAGACTTCACGAGGATCCTAAGGGACACGACGAACGGCCCGCTACGCGGCGTCGTACATTGCTTCACGGGCGAACCGGAGCAGGCGCGCATCCTCGTCGACGAATTCGGTCTGCGGCTCGGTATCGGCGGCGTTCTCACGTTCAAAAACGCGCAAAACGTTCGCGATTCCGTGCTCGCCGTCGGTCTCGATAAACTTATTCTCGAGACCGATTGCCCGTATCTCGCGCCGATCCCGCACCGGGGACGCCGCAACGAACCGGCCTTCATGGCCGCGACCGCGGCGCTGCTCGCAAAATTATTCGAGACGACCGTCGACGACGTCATTCACCGTACCGACGTAACCGCACGCGCACTTCTAGGAGGTTAACGGCTGCGGCGCCACAGGTCCTTAGACGCTGCTGGGAGCCCGGCCCCAAGCCCAGTTTCGCTCGAATGCACGAGCGGCGCCCGCGACGATCGCGGAGTCGCGCGAACGCAAGCCCCAATCGAGCGACGGTGCGGGCGAGAAGGTCGCGTTCGCGGATCCGAGCCACGCCTCGTCGCCTGCAACGCACAGTTTTTCCGTATTGGCGGTCGCCTCGATCTCGACGCCGGCGGCGGCGAGTTTGGCGAGCGCCGCGCGCTCGCGCATGCCTCCGGCACCATGGAGTTCCGCTTTGGAAACGAGCAGGCGTACGTGCGCGCCGTGGGCGGCGCGGTAGACGAGGGCGCTCGAAAGGACCGTCGGCGCGAACGATTCCGTCTCGACGTCGATACGGTCGCCCGGTGCCTCGTAGACCATTTGCGCCTCGAGAGCGAGCGCCGCGCGCTTCTCCGTTGCGAGCGCACCGCTCGTGACAGGTAGGCCGCCCTGCGCAGAGGCAACGGCTGCCACCTGCGCCGCCTCGTCGAGCGCGACGATCGTATCGCTTTCGCCGCTCGTCCAATTGCGATCGTCGAGGTAGGCGATCCCATCGACGATCGCGGCTTTAAGATGCATCGCCGGCGCGTCCGGGGCGCTGCGATGTACCCGAGCACCGTGCCGAGCGAGCGCGGCCGAAGCCGCAGCATTCGCTCGTTCGATGCCCGGGGCCCAAGCGTGGGGCGAACCATCCAAAACCACGTCGACATCGGCGCCGCGCTCGGATGCGGCTTCGAGCGCGGCCACGATGGGGCTTCGCGCGTTTAGGACGTACGCCGAGAAGCGCACCGAGTGTGCCGTCTCGAGCGCCTTGAGAACGAACGCGTCCGAGACGAGCGTCGCACTCAGGCGAGCATGCCGGCGATGCTCCCGAGCACATTGCCGCCGAGCCCGCTCGAGGCGATACTGTCGACGTCTTTGGTGAGCGCCAAGATGGCGGAGAATGGGTCGCTCGAAGCCGTTCCTTGCGGCTGACCGCCGCCGAGCGCACTCGAGGCGAGCGAGCCGAGCGCTCCAAGAGGGCTCGCCCCGCCCAAGAACTGGGACGCCATGCCTAAGAGTGAACCGATCCCCGATAGATTCATGCTACCGTCCTTTCGCGAGAAAAAGCTGCCGCGGCATGCTACGAGCCGGACGACGTTCCATCACGCTTCAGCGTTATGGCGACAAGGGGTGGCCTCGCGTCGTCCAAATTGGGAGCATGTACGTCGCACTAGCTGCGGGAAACACCGCTACGTAAACCATGGAAAAATCCGTCTATGTCCGCGAGATGTTCGCATCGATCGCGCCTCGGTACGATGCGACCAACCGGCTTCTGACGGGTGGCATCGACGAGCGTTGGCGGCGCCGCGCGGTGCGCGAACTCGCACCTCCGCCCGGTGGCAAGGTCTTGGACATGTGCTGCGGCACGGGCGACCTGTCGTTTCACCTGCTGCGGACGGATGCGAGCCTGGATGTGACCGGCGTCGATTTTTGCGAGCCGATGCTCCGCGCCGCTCGCAACCGTTCTCCGCGCGAAGCGCGCGGCACGGTACGTTTCGAAGAAGCCGACGTGATGGCGCTGCCATTCGCGGACGCGACCTTCGACGGTGCGATCATGGGCTTCTCGATGCGAAATGTCGTGGACATCGTAGCGACGATACGAGAAGCTCGACGCGTGCTCAAGCCCGGCGCCCGCTTCGTAAATCTCGACGTCTCCAAGGCCCCGAATCCGCTGTTCAAGCGCGCCTTCGACGTGTACTTCTACGGCCTGGTCCCGCTGATCGGCGGTCTCGTCGGCGGCTCGAAGAGCGCCTACCGCTACCTGCCGAATTCTCTGACCAACTTTCCGAACGCGAGCGAGCTCGCCGAGCGCTTCGTTGCGGCGGGGATGCACGACGTCCGCTTCGTGCGCCTCGCCGGGGGCGCGATCGCCGCGCACGTCGGTACCGCATGATCGATCCGAAACCCCTCCACGCCGCCGCCCGCTCCGAGCGCGATCTCTACGCGCTAGTGGAAAACTTTTTCCGCTCCTCATTTTCGACCGACAACACGCTCATCACCGAAGCCGTGCGCCGGATGCTCGCGGCCGGCGGGAAGCGTTTGCGACCGCGGCTCACGCTACTCGCGGCCGAATCGAGCGGCGCGGACGCGCGCGAGCATCTTCCCCTCGCCGCTTACATGGAACTCATCCACGTCGGTACGCTCATTCACGACGACGTCGTCGACCGGGCCGAAACGCGGCGCGGCGTTAACGCGACCGCCGTCGACTTCGGTAACCGGGTGAGCGTGCTCGCGGGCGACTATCTGTTCGCCTGGATCTTCAAGAACGTCACGGCCAATTATGCCCACCCCATCCCGAATATTCTGGCATCGACACTCGCCGATATCACGGACGGAGAAGTGCTCCAGCATCGAGCCGTGGGCAACCTCGGGCTCGGCATGCCGGCTTACATCGAGATCGCGATTAAGAAAACGGCGACGCTCTTCGCCGCCTCCACGGAATGCGGGGCCCTCGTTGCGGGCGCGACGCCGCTGCGCGTTAAGGCGCTGCGCGATTTCGGACTCTATTACGGAATCGCGTTCCAGATGCTCGACGATCTGCTCGATTTTACCGCGAGTGAGACGGAGCTCGGGAAGCCCGTCGGCAACGATCTGCGCGAACGCAAGATGACGATCCCATTAATCCTGGCACTCGAGAGCGGGGACGGCGACTTTCGGGAGGCGTTACGGCGTTTCTACGCTAGCGGAGCGGACGGCGGGGACGCCGCAACCGTCGCCGGCCTCGTGCGAGCCGTGGCTCGGACGGGCGGACTCGTGAAGACCCGGGAAGCGATCGCAACGCACGTGGAACGCGCGAAACTATCGCTCGTTCCGCTCGGGAACGCGGCGACCCGCGCCGAATTGATTGCGCTTGCGGACGGACTTGCCCGGGAGAGCGCGGCCCGGGCGCGGTAGAGAATTGCCCACGGAATCGTGGGAGAGGTACGTTAGATGTTCGGAAATCCAATGGAGATCGCCATCCTCGTCGGCGCCGCCGTGTTGTTGTTCGGTGCGGACCGCGTTCCGAAGCTCGCTCGCAGCATCGGGCAAGCCAAGAAAGAATTTACGGTCGGACAAGCGGAGGCGGACGTTGCCGCCGAGCGCGCTCGGTCAGAAGCGCGCGCCCGTGCGGAGGCCGATGCTGCGAATGGCGCGCTCATGCGCGAAGCTCCGACTGCAAACGGCATGGTCATGGGGGCGCCCTCCGTGCAGCCCGAGCCGCCGGCACCGCGCAACTAGCCCGCTCCGACTCCGTTGCTCGCCGAACGTCCCCCGGCCGTCGAACCGCCGGACTGGGATCAAAAAGAGATGCCGTTCACGGAGCACCTGCGGGAGCTCCGCGGACGTCTGATAATCTCGCTCTCGACCGTCGGCGGCCTCGCGCTCCTGCTCTTCTGGCCCGCGCCATTCGTCATCACGTGGTTGAAAAACGAGTATCTCGGCCCGGCGATCGAACTCAACGCGTTCTCTCCGACCGACGTCATCTTTACCGAATTTAAGTTTTCGATTTATGGCGCGATCGTCATCGGCTTACCGGTGCTCGTCTACCAACTCTGGATGTTCATCGTGCCGGCGTTTCATCCGCGCACGCGCCGCATCGTTTATTCCTATACGGCGCCCTCGATTCTCTTGGCCGCGGCCGGACTCGCGTTCTGCCACTTCTTCATCATCCATCGCGTGCTCACGGCGTTGCTCGGCATCACCACCACCATCGCCAAAGAAACGTTCGGCATCGAATCGACGATGAACATCATTTTGCTGACGTTTCTCGTGTTCGCGATTATCTTTCAGACGCCGATGGTGATGCTTGCACTCGCGCGCATCGGACTCGTCAACGTTCCCATGCTGCGCAAATACCGGCGTTACGCCGGCATGGGCATTTTGCTAGCCGGCGGCCTCGCGGCGCCCGACGCGTCGCCCGTGACGATGCTGCTCATCGCGGTGCCGATGTACATTCTCTACGAAGCGAGTATCTGGATCATCTTGCTGCTCGAAAAATCTTGGCATCGCGAAGCGAGAGGCTCGTAGCCGTGGAACGTGCGATGATGACGCTACGCGGCTCGTTCGTCGAACTGCTCGGGCAACTCTCGAACTTCTGGTTCGGTATGTCGCTGCTCGCCATTTGGGGCGTCATGACGCTTATCGGCGTCGTGGTCGACCAAGGCAAAGATTCGAGCTTCTACCTTTCCAATTACGCGCCGCCGCTCGCACGGCTCGTGTTACGGCTGCATCTCGACAACATCTATCATTCCGTCGCTTATCTCGGCATCGTCGGCTTCATTCTCGCATGCATGACGCTCGCGACGTTCTGGCGTGTCATCCCGACGCGGCTGCCGCCGCTACGCCCGATAAAGATCGACGCGGTTCCACTGAGCGCACACTTGAGCGTAAGTGGCGACGAGGCGACGGTACGCGAACGGGTCGAGGCTTTCTTCGCGGCGCGCGGCTGGCTCGTACGCAAGCGCGAACTCGGTGGTACGGAATGGACCTTCGCCGATAAGCATAATTGGGCGCGGCGCGGGGTGCTCGTAGCGCATGTCGGCTTCGTAATCATCGCGGTCGGGACGACGCTCTATTGGGCGTTCGGGTATAGCGGCACGACGGTCGTCGTCTCCGGTACTTCCGTTACGATTCCGGAGAACGGCACCGTCTTCAAGCTCGACCGCTTCGCGTATAAAATTACGCCGATCCAGACGCGCAGCGGCATCGTCTATCAGCCGATCGATTACGTTTCGACCGTTGTGGCGACGCCGAAGAACGGGCCCCCCACGGCGATGGTGCTGCGCGTGAACCATCCGCTCGACATCGCCGGAACCGACTATTACCAAGCGTCGTACGGGTTCGCCGTGCCGTTCACCGTCACGAAAGACGGCCGGCCGCTTCCGAATTCGCCGCAAGGCGTGCTCAAAGAAGGCGAAGCGTTCGGAATCGGCGACACGTCACGCTCGGTGCAATATGCCAAATTCGTCGGCACCGTCGGACCGGGCAATACCATCGGTGCCGATCCGCGGCCGAATAACCCGGGCGTGGTTTTAAACGTGTTCGACGGCGAGCAGAATATCGGGAGCGTCCTCGTGCCGCTCGAACGCGGAATCGACCTCGGGAACGGCTATCACCTCGGCGCCGGACGCTACGTTTTGTATAGCGGCATACAATACCGACACGACCCCGGTATTCCCATCGTCGGCGTCGGCGCTTTCGTTCTCTTGACGGGGCTCTGCATGTCGTTCTATTTCCTACCGGCGCGCCTTTACGTGCGCGTCGACGGCGCGGGCCGCAGCTGGAACGTCGGTATCGCGGCGACGACGGTCAAAGGCTACGACATCTACGAAGAACAGTTCGCGGCACTCGTCCGCGATCTCGAGCGCATCGAGACCTCGCCTCCGCCCCGGCCGCTCGCGACCGCCGGCTCATTTGCCTAACTAGAGGAAACGTATGAGTACCGACCAGCTGTTGATCGTCATCGCCATCTCCGCGTACATCGTGAGTACGCTCGCGTTCTTCACCTACTTTTTATCGCGCGACCGCCTGCCGAAGATGATCGGCATTCCGTTCGCGTTCATCGGGTGCGGCGTGCAATTTTTCGAACTCGTTTATCGCTATCAAACGAGTCACATTTGGCCGCTGACCAATCTTTACGGTTCGCTGTCGCTCTTCGCCGCGATGGGCGTCGCGATTTTCATCGGCTTTGCGATCAAGTACGACATCTGGTTCATCGGCGGCTTCGTGGAAGCGCTCTCGGCGAGCTTTCTCGCGTACGCGTTAACTTGGAATGAAGGCTATCTCCCGGCGGTCCCGGCGCTGCAGTCGTACTGGATCAAAATTCACGTGCCGCTCGTCGTCACCTCGTACGCGGCGTTCATGGTCGCCGCGGTAACCTCGGTTCTGTACTTGATCAAATACTACGGCGAAAAATCGCTCGAGCGCAGTGAGTCGCGCGGGGTGACGATGCGCGGCGTAGCAGCCGCGGGCGGGCCCGCGGGATCGCTGCAGATGCAAGCGTATTCCGAGCCCGCGCCGCGCCGCATGACGGGCGGAGATTCGCCCGCGCTCGCCTCACAAGCAGCCGCCGGAAGTTCGCTCGCGCTCTGGCTTTCGACGCTGCCGTCGCTTGCCAAGCTCGACATCCTCACGTATCGCATCGTGGCCGTCGGCTTGCCACTGCTGACGGTCGGCATCATCACGGGCGCGTGGTGGGCGAAAGAGGCGTGGGGTGCGTACTGGCAGTGGGATCCGAAGGAGACGGCGGCACTGGCTTCGTGGAC
>CAXTIY010000108.1:0-9656 GCA_964244215.1 uncultured bacterium | reverse complement strand
AAACCGGAAGCCGCTCGCGAGCACTGGCTCGTCAGAAGCGCCGGTCTCACGGGAAGCCTCGAGGTGGTGCGCGCGGGCGGCGATACGGCATCGACGCTGCTGCTCGGGCCGTTTCGCACCGAGCGCGGTACCTCGCGCGGTGAGCGTTGGCATCAGAACGAGAACGGACAAACCGTCGTCGAGCGGCCGGAGCCTTCGCAAATGGAACGGACGGTTTCCGAGAGCGTCGCCCGCGAACGCGAGCCGATCGACGCTTGGACCGTGACCACGACCTACGCGAGCGGCCACGTGCTGCGCTCGTTTTACGATCCGCGTACGTATCTCGTCGTGCGGACCGAGAAATCGGCGAGCGGCCATACGGTCCGCACGAGCTACGACGATTTCCGCGCCGACGCCCACGGCCGTCTGCGCGCGACGCATTACTACGGGCAAGACGACCGCTTCGGCACCGAATTCGACTATCGGCTGGAGAGCGACGATACGGCGGCGGCCGTCGGCCCGAGCGAACTCGCGATCCCTCCGGACGCCAGACCCTTGGCCGATTTTCCGGCCGGCGCCGCGAGCGTTCGTCTTCCCGCGCGCATCGAAAACGGGCGCGTCTACGTGCGTCTGACGATCGGGACGCGCGCGCTCGATTTTTTGCTCGATAGCGGGGCGTCGGCGATCACGCTCGACGACGCGGTCGCGCGAAGTCTCGGACTGCACGGGTTCGGCCGTTCCACGGAGACCGTGGCGGGCACGTTTCCGACGCAGCGTGTGATCGTGCCCGAGGTAACGCTCGGAGCACTCGCGCTGCACGACGTCGTGATGCGAACGGCTCCGGTCGCCGAAAACGAGGGCACGCGTACGCGCGTGGTCGGTCTGCTCGGTTTCGACTTTCTCGACGCCGTGGGCTTGAAAATCGATTACGCCGCGGGCACGGTCGACGCCCTACGGCCGGGCGCGCTCGTGGCGCCGGCGGGCAGCGTCCCCCTCGAGCTGCGCTTGAACGGTCAACTTCCCGTGACGACGGTAACGGTCGGCGACGCAACGGGCGACGACTTCATCGTCGATACGGGCGCCGAATTCGACCTCGTGCTCTTTCAACGCTTCCTGCGGCCGCACGCGGACACCGCACACGCGCTATCGTTGCCCCGCGTTCGCTACGGAAACGCGATCGGCGGTAGGATCCCGTACCGGGCGCTGAACGTACCGAGTATGACGCTCGGGCCGCTGTTCTTTTCGAACGTCGACGCGGCCCTCGCGCTGCCGGCAGCCGCCCTCGGATTCGACACGAAGGATGGCTTAGTCGGCGGCGGCGTGCTCGGCCGTTTCACCGTCTACTTCGATTATGCCGCGGCTCGGGTCTATCTCGCACCCGCCGGCCGTCGCCCTGCGGCGAGCGGCCGAGCGTCCGGGCGGGACGGCCGGGCCGCCCGGCCGCGCGGCGTGAAGGAACCGGCTTCGAGCCCCTAGCGCGCTTATATAACCGCTTCCACCGCCGGAACGAATGCCGTGCGATTGCAGAAGTCGCCGAACGACTCGGCAGGCTCGCGTCCGCGAGCGAACGCGGAAAACACGTCGTCGAGCAAAGGCGCGAGCTGCGAACCCGGTACCATTTCCTTGTACATCCGATTGAGCCGCACGGATTGCGTGCTTCCGCCGAGATAGACGTTGTATCGATCGGCGCTCACGCCGACGATGCCGACCTCCGACATGTACGGGCGCGCGCAGCCGTTGGGACAACCGGTCATGCGTATCGAGATCGGCTCCCGTTCGAGCCCGAGCTCCGCGAGGCGAGCTTCGAGCGTATCGACCAGTGCGGGCATCGAGCGCTCCGATTCGGCGAGCGCCAGGCCGCACGTCGGCAGCGCGGGACACGCCATCGCGAGCCGTTCGACCGCACTCACTCGCTCGATCGGACGGACGCCGTGTTCCGCAAGGATCGCATCGATCGGCCCGCGCGCATCGCGCGGCACGTCGATCAGCAAGACGTTTTGCTGCGGCGTCGCGACGAGTTCGAGATCGAAGCGCGCGACGATGTCGCGCAAAGCCGATTTGAGCCGTAGCGTTTCCGTATCTTGGATCCGCCCGTTCTCCACGCTGAGCCCGATAAAGAGCCGGCCGTCGCCCTGCTCGTGCCAGCCGAGATAGTCGCGGTGCTCCCACGGCGGAAGTTCCCGAAACGGTGCGAGCGACCGCCCCGCATAGCGTTCGACCTCGGCCCCAAACCACGCGAGTCCCTTATCCGCGATCGTATATTTCATACGCGCGTGTTTGCGATTGGTGCGGTCGCCGTAATCGCGCTGAACTTCCACGATGGCGCGTACGAACGGCAAGAGATCGGCCGGCTCGACGAAACCGAACGGATCGGCGAGGCGCGGATAGGTTTCGGCTTTGCGATGCGTCATCCCGAGACCGCCGCCGACGAAGAGGTCGTAGCCGAGCAGCACGTCGACGTCGCTCAACACCGGTACGACACCGATGTCGTGCGTATAGATATCGACCGAGTTGTCGCCGGGCACGGCCACCGCTATTTTAAATTTCCGGGGCAGATACACGTCGCGGTAGAGCGGATCGGGTGCGCTCTCACTCGTATGCGCGAGTTCGCCGTCTTGCCAGATTTCGTAATAGCCGCTCGTACGCGGCGTCAGCACTTCTGCGATCGAACGCGCGGCGTCGCGCGCGATCGCGTACGGCTTTGCGACGAAGGGCGCCGCCGGCGCCATGACGTTGCGATTGATGTCGCCACAAGCACCGAGCGTCGAGCCGAGGTTTTCGTTGATCGAAGCGATCACTTCCCGGAGGTCCGACTTATGCACGCCGTGCAGCTGGAAACCCTGACGCGTCGTAATGCGCAGCGTTCCGTTAGCGTGCGAATCACAAAGGTCGACGAGCGCGAGAAAGAACGGACCCGGCGCATAACCGCCCGGATTTTTCGTCCGCACCATGAACGAATACGCTTTCGGTTTTGCGACCTCTCCGTTCACACGCGGTCCCTTGCGCTCGTCACGATCCTCTTGCTGATACACGCCATGGTATTTCAGCAATTGGATGTTCGACTCGACGAACCGCGGCGTCGGCTCCGCGAGCTCCTGCGCGATCGTCCCGCGCAATCCCGCGCTTTCCGCCTTGATATGCTCTACTTTAGAAAGTTGCGCCATGTTCGATCTCCGGTGAAATACTGTAAACGCCCATTAAGATCGCGTAACCTTCGGCGGACGAAGAACGAGCTTAGACTCGCAAGCGCCCGCCCCCCGCGCGATCGGCGCCCGCTACACGCCGTTGCTCCGGCGTTCGAGCAGCGCGCGCAGCGCCGTCAAAGAAATAGTTACGAGCGCCAGTCCCGTGGCGAGCGCGAAGGCCGCTACGAACGCGTTATCGTTGTAGAGAATCTCGATGTGCAACGGCACGGTGTCGGTAAGGCCGCGGATGCGGCCCGAAATCACCGAAACGGCGCCGAACTCACCCATCGCGCGCGCGTTGCACAACAAGATGCCGTTGAGCAGCGCATAGCGCCCGTTCGGTAAGGTGACGCGCCAAAACGTCTGCGGCACGGAGGCACCGAGCGATAACGCCGCCTCTTCGAGATCGCGACTCTGCTCTTGTAAAAAAGCCGCGAACTCCCGAGCGACGTACGGAAACGTAACGAAGATCGTGGCGAGTGCAATGCCGGGCGGCGCGAACGCAACTTGGAAACCGTGCGCGACGAGCCAGGCGCCGAGCGGCGATCTCGAGCCGACGCAAAGCAAGATTGCGAGTCCCGCGACCACGGGCGAAACGCTTAGCGGTAGATCGATCGCGCTCAGCAGAAGCGCTTTTCCCGGAAAGCGATATTTCGCGATCGTCCAGCCCGCGAGTATGCCGAATAGCGTATTCGCGACCACGACGATTCCGGCGATTTGGAGCGTGAGAAGGATGGCGCTACGCGCGTAGCCGTCGGCGAACGCCGCAAAGAAGGCGCCCGTTCCGGCGCGGAACGCCTCATAGAAAACCGATAGCAACGGCAGGACCACGAGCGCGACCACGAACGTGGCCCCGATCGCGATGCCGAGCGCGGCGAACCCGCGTGGCGGCTTCGCACCCTGGCTGCGTTCGCGCACGGGTTGCACGCGTTCGATGGCGGAACGTCCCCGCAGCGCGTCGACGCTCACGCGCGCACGCGCCGTGCGATGAGCTTACGCTGCAAGCCGTTAATGCCCAGGAGCAGCGCGAAGGACGCGATCAACAAGGTGGTGGCGATTACGGCGGCGCCCTGATAGTCGTATTCTTCGAGCCGCGTCACGATGAGGAGCGGCACGATTTCCGTTCGTAGCGGCATGTTACCGGATATGAAAACGACCGATCCGTATTCGCCGAGCGCGCGCGCCAGTGCGAGGGCGAAGCCCGCGAGAATCGAGGGTACGAGCAGCGGAAACGAGATGCGCGCGATCGTTGCCGCGCGGCCGGCACCGAGCGAGGCCGCCGCTTCGTCGAGTTCGCGCGGCAACGCCGCGATGACCGGTTGAACGGTCCGCACGACGAACGGAAAACCGACGAAGGCGAGCGCGAGGCCGATGCCGAGCGGCGTGTAGGCGACGTACATGCCGTGCGCTTCGAGTACCCGGCCGATCGCACCATGCGCGCTGTATAACGTTGCGAGCGCGATCCCCGTAACGGCCGTCGGAAGCGCGAGCGGAATATCGATAACGGCGTCGAGCGCCGATCGTCCGGCGAAACGGTATCGCACGAGTATCCAAGCGACGAACGTTCCCGCGACGACGTCGACGAGCGCCGCCGCGAGCGACGCGCCGAACGTCAACTCGAAAGCGGCTATCGCCCGGGGAGACGTGAGTACGTGCGCGATGCGTGCGCCGGACATGCCGCTCGCCGTTAGCGCGACGACGGCGAGCGGAATCAGGATGCCGATCGTTACGATGGCGATCGTCGTGCCCAGTGCGAACGCCCGTCCGGGAATCGCGTCACGCGAACTCAAGGCTAATGCGCCTGATAGATCTGATCGAAGACGCCGCCCTCGGCGAAGAAACGCTGCTGCGCCGCCTGCCATCCGCCGAATTCAGAGATCGACGCAAGGTCGAGCGCCGGAAACTTCGTCTTGCAGCTCGCGAGAACGCTCGTCAGGCGCGGCCGGTAGCCTTGTTCGCACTCGAGCTTTTGCGCTGCGGGCGAATATAAGTAGCGCAGGTACGCTTGCGCAACCGCTTGCGTGCCGTGTTTCTGCACGTTGGCATCGACGACGGCGACGGGTGGTTCCGCGAGAATGCTGGTCTTCGGAACGATGACTTCGTAGGCACCCGGATGCTCGCGCAACGTAAGAAACGCTTCGTTCTCCCAGGCGAGCAAGACGTCGCCGAGACCGCGTTCCGTGAACGTCGTCGTCGAGCCACGCGAACCGCTATCGAGTACCGGAACGTTCTTATAAAGCGCGGCTACGTACGCACGAGCCTTCGCATCGTCGTTGCGATTGCTGCGCAGCCCGTAATCGTATGCCGCGAGAAAGTTCCAGCGCGCGCCGCCGCTCGTCTTCGGGTTGGCGGTGATTACGGAGACGCCGTTCTGGACGAGATCGCTCCAACCGCGAATATGTTTCGGGTTCCCCTTGCGAACCAGCAACACTATGGTCGACGTGTACGGCGTCGAGTTGTCGGGCAAACGACGCTGCCAGTCCGGCGCGATGAGCTTTGCTTTCGCAAGCGCATCGACGTCATAGGCGAGCGCCAGCGTGACGACGTCCGCTTCGAGCCCTTCCGTCACGGCGCGCGCCTGGGCGCCGGAGCCGCCATGCGATTGATTGATCGTGACGTTGCCCGAGTTCTTATTCTTCCAATAGCTCGCAAAGAGCGCGTTGTACGCAGCGTAAAGTTCGCGTGTCGGATCGTAGGACACGTTGAGGAGCTTGGTGTCGGCGGCGCTCGCCGAGCGGGGCGCGGTCGAGGCGGCAAGCAGTGCGCATAAGGCGAGAGAGACGACAGCTTTCTTCACGCGAGCGCACCGTCGAAAGAGCGAAAGCGTGCGGGCTCGAGATACAACGTAACGCCGCGCCGGGGATCGAGTCGCGCGCGTTCGGCATGGTCGAGTTCGGCCGTTACTCGAGCGCCGTCATCGCCGACAAGTTCGAGAAGCGTACGCGGACCGACGTCGAGTACGCGCTCGACTCGAGCCGCTCGAGCCGTACCGAACGATACGTGTTCGATGCGGAAATCGCTCGGCCGAACGTACAACGTTGCGGACTCGCGCCGCAGAGTATTGACCTCACCGAAGAACCCCATGACGAACGGATTAGCGGGTTCGGCATAGATGCGTTCGGGCTCGTCTTGTTGCTGCACGGTGCCGTTACGCATAACGATAATGCGGTCGGCGATCTCGAGCGCTTCGTCGCCGTCGTGTGTCACGAGCAACGTCGTCACGTGCGTGCGCTCGTGCAAAGCGCGCAGCCACCGACGCAGATCCTTACGGACGTTCGTATCGAGCGCTCCGAATGGTTCGTCGAGTAACAGCGTGGAAGGGCGAGCCGCGAGCGCGCGCGCTAAAGCGACGCGCTGCCGTTGACCGCCCGATAACTCGTGCGGCCGACGCCGCTCGTAACCCGATAACTGCACGAGATCGAGCAGCTCTGCTACTCGTTCCGCTATCTCCGCAGCCGGCCGTTTGCGAACCGAAAGCGCGAAGCCGACGTTCTGCGCGACCGTCTGGTGTGGGAATAGTGCGTAATTCTGAAAGACGAAGCCGACGTCGCGCTGCCCGAGCGGGCGCTTCGTAACGTCCTCACCACCGAGCAACAGCCGGCCCCGATCCGGAACTTCGAAGCCCGCGATGACGCGCAACAACGTCGATTTCCCGCAACCCGAAGGCCCGAGCAACACGGCGAGCGTCCCGCGTTCGACGCGCAGATCGACGTCCGAAAGGGCGCGAATCGCGCCGAACGACTTCGAGAGATTTTCGACGACGACGCTCATCGCCGCCACTTGCTGGACTCAGTCACGACCGTGCCTCCGGTGAGATGGGAGAGCAAAAAAAAAATCCCCTCGCCGTATCGGCGAAGGGGGCGGGCTACAACGGTATACGTCTAGCGCGAACCCACTACACCGAACGGAATGAACCGCGGCAACAGGAGGGACGACAACAGACGCAGATCGACATTAGGGCGGTTATAGCACGCTCGCTTCGAGAACGTCAACTCCCGCAGCGCCGCCGCGCTCGGCGGATCCATCGCCGAGCGAGCACTTTTCTCGCTCGTGTGGCGACGTCTCGATTCGACGTTCGGACCAGTTCCGAGAGCGTCGAAGGCAGAACCACTTCGCGCTGACAGACGCTCGAGCGCCGTGCTAGGTTCTGCCGCGTGAATTCGTTTAAAGAGGGCGCCTCGTGTTGTCGCTGTTCGACGCTTCAATACGCGAGCGAACGCTTTCACGAGTAATTTTCGCGCCGAAGCGAATCGTTCACGGAAGCGTTCTCGTTCGAGAGCGCTTTTTTATCGAACGCTCTCGAACGCTCGGCTGTATCGCACGAATCGTTAACGGCCACTTATCGATGCCGGCATCGGATTCGCGCCTCATACCCGCGTACGTGCAATACTTGTCGATCCGTCAGCGCTTCGCGAATCGCTCGGAGCCGACGGTGCCGAACAACTTCACTTCGGTATCTTCGAATCGCTCGGACGGCACCACGTGAAGACCGCATTCGACTTTATCGAACCCGGACCAACGGCCGGCTCGCGCGTCCTCTCCCGCGACGATCGCGCGCGTGCAGTGCGTGCAACCGACGCTCGGATAACCGCGATCGTTGAGCGCGTTGTACGGCACGTCGTGCGCGAGCACGTACGACCACACGTCGGCGTCCGTCCAGTCTGCAAGGGGCGCTACCCGCTCGAGGCCGGCGCGGCGGGGATCGGCTTCGACGAACGAGATCGCTTTGCGCGTGACCGATTGATCGTGCCGCACGCCCGTAATCCAAGCGTCGTAATCGGCGAGAAACGAGTCTTGCGGCTCGACCTTTCGAATCGCGCAACAACGATCGGGCTCCCGCTCCCAAAGCGCCTCGCCATAACGAGCGGCCTGTTCGGCAACCGAAAGTTTCGGTCGCACGGCGACGGGTTCGATGCCATAGCGCGCCTTAACGCGTTGCACGAGTGCGTAGGTCTCATCGAACAGCAGATCCGTATCGAGAAAATAGACGGGTACGCTTGCGCCCTGCGCCATCACGAGGTCGAGCAACACCATGCCGCTCGGTCCACCGAAGGAACACGCGAGCGCGATACGCCCCGGGTGCCGTTCAAGGGCCTCTCGCAAAACGTCCTTCGCATGCTCGAGCTTTACATCTATCATCCCGCGAAACTACTCCGAACCGTCCTAGCGGCAACCGTCGGGCTGCGGCGGCGGTCGATGGGGGACGATGCAACTCCTTGACGAGCTCGAAGCGCGATCGGTTGCGATTCTGCGCGAAGCCTACTTCCGCGTGTCGCCGCTCTGCATGCTGTGGTCCATGGGAAAGGACAGCACGGCGCTTCTGTGGCTCGCGCGCAAAGCGTTTCTCGGCGACGTTCCCTTTCCCGTGGTCCTACTCGACACCGGCATGGAGCTGCCGGAGGTTTACGCTTTTCGGGACGAGCTCGCGCGCGATTGGCAACTCGACGTGCACAACGAACCGTGTCCGCCGGAGTCGGAGATGGATCCGACGCTTCCGCCCGCAACGCGCGCGGCCGCCCGCAAGACCGCCGGTTTGCGCGCGCTGCTGGAACGGCACCGGTATCGCGGCGTGATCGCCGGTATCCGGCGCGACGAACAGGCGACGCGGGCCAAGGAACGCACGTTCAGTCCGCGAGCGGCCGACGGGTCGTGGGACGTCGTGCGGCAACCGCCGGAGCTTTGGGACGTGTATCACACCGATATTCCCGACGGCGCTCACCTGCGAATTCATCCGCTATTGCACTGGACCGAAGTCGACATCTGGCGCTATACGCAACGCGAGAACATCCCGATCGTACCGCTCTATTTAGCGCGCGACGGGAAACGCTATCGGTCGCTCGGCGAGAAGAACATTACGGTACCGATCGATTCCGACGCTTCGTCGATCGACGAGATCATCGCAGAACTAACGACGACTTCCGCACCCGAACGCGCGGGCCGCATTATGGATAACGAAACCGAAGACGCTTTCGAGCGGCTGCGCACGGGCGGCTACATGTGATGACCGCGATAGATACATCGTCGCAATTGCGCGTCGTAACGGTCGGCCACGTCGATCATGGAAAGTCGACGTTGATCGGACGCCTGTTGCAGGACACGGGAAATTTGCCGGACGGAAAAGTTGCCGAGCTCGTACGCGCGAGCGAACGGCGCGGCGTCGCCTTCGAGTGGTCGTTCGTACTCGACGCGTTGCAGAGCGAACGCGATCAGGCGATTACGATCGATACGACGCGGATATGGCTGCGGCTTCCGCAGCGCGACATCGTGCTCATCGACGCGCCCGGGCATGAAGAGTTCCTGCGCAATATGGTTACGGGCGCCTCCGACGCAGATGCGGCGTTACTCGTCGTGGACGCGGCCGAAGGTGTCGGCGAGCAGACGCGACGCCACGCCGTGCTGCTCGAATTAATCGGCGTGCGCCAAGTCGTCGTCGCGATCAATAAAATGGATCGGGTCGCTTACGACGAGCGTCGCTTCGCGAGCATTCGCGAG
>CAXTIY010000107.1:0-9659 GCA_964244215.1 uncultured bacterium | reverse complement strand
TCGGGCCGGCGCACGCTTGCGCCGGCGTTGTACGAGTCGGTCGACCGAGTAGGCGCTTAGGCCGCGAGCGATTACCGGTGCACGCGAAGACATGGCCGGGCGCTTCGCAAGCTCAGTGCGATATCCATGCATACGCATGTCGCCTGCTCTCGGGCGGCCGCTCGGCGCTAGGAGCCCGAGCCGGGCTCCGCCAAGCCGCGGTGTACCTGGGCCTTGACGGTCTCGGGCAACGCGGAAATAACGGCCGCTTGCGCCTTCGTTTTGAACGAACCGGCGATAATGCGGTCTTTGCCCGCCATCAGTGCGTCGAAGCCTTGCTTAGCAACGAGCGCCGGATCGTCTTTCTCGTCCGTGCCTACTTTCGTATCGTCCATGCCGGCGCGGTGGAAAAAGTCCGTCTCCGTGGGTCCCGGCTGTAGCGCGGTTACCGTGACACCCGTGCCCGCAAGCTCGTTACGCAATGCTTCGGCGAACGAAAACACGAACGACTTCGAGGCACCGTACACGGCTTCGAACGGATCCGGCATGAGCGCCGCGATCGACGACGTGAAAAGAATGCGGCCGCGCTTTTGGGCGCTCATATCCGGTACCACGCGCTTGGCGAGATGGACCGTCGACTTCACGTTGAGATCGATCAGCCGCAATTCGGCGGCGAGTTCGGTTTCGCGAAAGTCTCCGCCCACGCCGACCCCCGCATTGATCGCGATCGCTTCGATCGGGCGGCCCGTCAGCGTGATCGCCTCGTAGAGCGTTTCCACGCCATCGTACGTAGCGAGGTCGGCTTCGACGGCGTCGACGTGTGCGCCGAGCGCCGCGAAAGCCTTCACGGCCGGAGCGAGCCGGACGTCGCCGATTTCCGAAGAAACGAGCAAGTCGAATCCGTTTTGCGCGAATTGCTTGGCGAGCTCGAGGCCGATGCCGCTCGAAGCGCCGGTTACGATTGCAAGCGGTTTCACGGAGTCAGCCTGATTCGTAGTCATGAGCTCTTCCATTCCCGTCTAGCACGGCAAGCCATGCACTCCGCTCGCCTCGCGCGGTGTCGATTCAGCGGTGCACGCCTACATGCAAACGTGTTGCCATACGCGTAGCTAGACGTCTTGTAGAACTACGGCACGTCGATGAGCGCGCGCTCGCGTCCGAGCGCCGCGCGAAGGAGCCGGTCGACGAGTGCATCGTAACCGATTCCCGTCGCCGCACATTCTTCGGGCAACAGGCTCGTCGGCGTCAGACCGGGCAAGGCGTTGATTTCGAGAATGTACGGCCGCCCGCCCGGCGTTACGATGAAATCGGTACGCGAATAGTCGCGCAAACCGAGCAGCCGGTGCGTCGAGAGCGCGAGCATCTGCAGGCGATGGGTGAGATCGCCGTCGATCTGCGCGGGTACGACGTGCCGGCTCGCACCCGGCTGATATTTCGCGTCGTAATCGTAGAACTCGCGGCCCTGCGGCTCGATTTCGACGATGGGCAACGCCGCTTCGAAAAGAACGCCGCACGAGAATTCGCGCCCTTCGACGTATTCTTCGGCCATGATGACCGAGCGTCGCTCCGAGCTCGCGATCATCGCGCGCGACCATTCCTCGTGCGTGCGCACGAGCGACACGCCCGCGCTCGAACCTTCGTTGCGCGGCTTTACCACGAGCGGCAGATTGAGGGAACCCGGCAACAACGGCAGCGTGCCGCCTTCGAAGTCGAACGTATCCCAAGCGGGCGTCGGCAAACCTTCGGCGCTCAACAATTTTTTGGTAAAGTGCTTATCCATCGCGAGCGCGCACGAACGCAAGTCGCTCCCGGTATACGGAATGCGCAGCCAATCGAGGATGCCCTGTACGGTGCCGTCTTCGCCGCCCGGTCCGTGCAGCGCATTGAACACGACGTCGGGGGCCATCTCGCGCATCGCATCGACGAAGCGCGTATCGAAATCGAGCGAGCGCGCTTCGTACCCCAAACGTTCGAGCGCGCGCAGCACGCCTTGTCCGCTCGCGATCGAAACCTCGCGTTCGCTGCTCGGCCCGCCCATTACCACCGCCACGCGGACGCTCATGCGAACACGCCGACGAAGTGCACTTCGAGTTCGAGCTCGACGCCCGTGCGCGTCGCGACTTCGCGCCGTACGCGAGCGAGCAGACTCGCGACGTCCGACGCCGTCGCGTCGCCGCGATTGATCACAAAATTCGCGTGAACGTCCGACACCTCCGCGCCGCCTTCACGCCAGCCTTTCGCGCCCGCCGCTTCGATCAAACGGCCCGCGACGTCGCCCGGCGGATTACGGAAACACGAACCGGCGTTGGGCTGGGCGAGCGGTTGCGTCGATTTACGCCGCACGAGGCGCGATTGCGTCCGTTCGCGTACGGCTTCGGGTTCCGATACGTCGAAGGCGAGCGTGACGCGCGAGACGATCGCGTCGCGCGCGAGCGTCGTGCGGCGATAATAGTATTGCGGCGTTACCGCGTGCGCGGCGGGTTTTGCGGGCGTGTGCACCCACACGTCGCGCACGAACTCACCGACCTCACGATCGGTGCCCGCGTTCATGCGCAATACGCCGCCCATGCTGCCGGGAATGCCCGCGAGCGCATCGATACCGGCAGCTCCCGCCGAAGCACCCTGCGCGACGACGAGCGGCACCGAAGCCGAAGCCCCCGCTCGAATAACGACCGCGGCATCTTCGCGCGCAACGTCGATGCGCGCGAACTCACCGCCGAGGCGAAAAACGATGCCGCGCATACCGCCGTCGCCGATCAACAGATTCGAACCGCTGCCGAGCACGAACCACGGGAGCTTGCGCTTAAAGGCGAGTCGCAGCACCGCTTCGAGTTCGCTCGCCGTTTCGAGTACGACGAATGCGTCGGCCGGGCCGCCGATCTTCCATGACGTGTACGGTGCGAGCGGTTCGTCGAAACGAGCCCGGTCGCCCAGTAGCGCGCGAAGTTGCGCTCGTTCTCCGTCGCCGAGCGCGGTCATGGTGCGACGGCTTCGGGCGCGAGCGTTCGCTGCGCGAGCGTCGCGGCGGCAGCGGTAATCGAGCCCGCGCCGAGCATCAGCACGAGCGCTCCCGCCGGTGCGTTCGCAAGCAGATACGCCGGCAACGCATCGACGTCGCCGACATATGCGACGTCCGCTCCGAGCGCCGCGAGCGGCGTACCGATCGTGCGCGCATCGACGCCGGGCAGCGGTGCTTCCGATGCCGCGTACACGTCGGTCAGCACCACGCGATCGGCGCCGCGCAATGCGCGCGCGAAATCCGCGGCGAGATAGCGCGTGCGCGAATAGCGATGCGGTTGAAACGCGACGACGAGCGGCCCCGCGAAGGCGTTACGCGCGGCTGCGATCGTGGCGGCGACGGCCGTCGGGTGGTGCGCGTAATCTTCGACGACGGTAAGACGCGGCGTGCGCGCGAGAATCTGAAAGCGCCGTCGCACGCCGCCGAAACCGGCGAGGGCGCGCGCGATCGTCCGGAACGGAACGCCGAGTTCGAGTCCGACGGCGATCGCCGGTAACGCATCGAGTACGTTGATGGCGCCCGGCACGGCGAGCGCCACTTCTCCGAGTTCGGCGCCGCCCTGGACGACGCTGAAGCGCGAGCCGAATCCGGCATAACGCGGCTCGCGCGCTATCAGGTCGGCATCGGGCGAAAATCCAAACGTCCGCGTGCGCGCCGCGCGCGGCCGGCGCGCGAGGGCGCTCGCGCGCGCATCGTCCGCGCCGCACAATACGAGCCCGTTCGCGGGAACCGCACCCGCAAAACGTTCGAACGCCTCGGTCAAGCGCGGCAGTTCGAGGTCCGAAGAGATATGATCGTTTTCGATGTTCGTGACGACGGCGATTTCGGGATGCAGATCGAGGAACGAAAAGTCCGATTCGTCCGCTTCGCTTAAAAACCACGGCCCCGCGCCGTCGCGTGCGTTGCTCCCCGTATCGATGCGCTCGCCGCCGACCACGACGGTCGGTTCGATTTGCCCGCACTCGAGCACGGTTGCGAGCATCGCGGTCGTCGTCGTCTTTCCGTGCGTGCCCGCGATCGCGATGCCACGCCGTTCGTGCATGAGATGCGCGAGCAACGCACCGCGATGAACGATCTCCACGTTCCGTTCGCGCGCCGCAGCGACTTCGACGTTGCTCGCGGAAATCGCGGTGCTGACGATGACCGTTCCGGCATCGGAAACGTTGGCCGCCGCGTGACCGACGAACACGCGCGCGCCTTCTTCGACGAGGCGCTCCGTAAGCGGCGTCCGGCGATCGGAGGAACCCGATACGCGGTAACCGCGCTGCAACAGGATGCGCGCGAGCGCCGACATTCCGATACCGCTGATGCCGACGAAATGAACGGCGGACGAAAGCCTCACGGTTCGACGTGGTTCGCAGACGACCACGATTTCACCCGCGCGACGATCGTAGCGCACGGATCGCTTGCGGCGCGGGCACGCGCGGCCGCGCGCATTCGCAGTAGTGACGCCGGTTCGAGCACACCTCGCAGTAGCGCACGCAAACGCGTCGCATCGAATTCGCGATCGGCAACCACGAGCGCAGCACCGCTCGCGGCGAACGCGCGCGCGTTGTACGTCTGATGGTCGTCCGTCGCGTGCGGATACGGCACGAGCACGGCGGGCGTCGCGGTCGCCGCGAGTTCGCCGAGCGTGGACGCGCCCGCGCGCGAGACGACGACGTCGGCCGCGGCATACGCGGCGCGCGGATCGTCGAGATACGACAGCACGTGCGCGCCCGCGACGTGCCGCAAGCGTTCGTCGTAATGCGCGTATGCACTCGTACCGGTAACGACGAGGATCTGCAAATCTGCGGGAAGCCCCGCGAGCGCGAAACCGGCGACGGCCTCGTTGAGCGAACGCGCACCCTGACTGCCGCCGAGCACGACGACCGTCGTTTTGTCGCGCTCGAGCCCCAGTGCCGCGCGCGCCGTCCCGGCGTCGAGCGGTTCACGCAAGCTCGCACGAACCGGAGTGCCGACGACACGTTCGTTTGCAGAGAGTGCATGCTCGGGCGCGCGGACGCCGTACCAAACCTCGTCGACGAGGGGCCCGAGTAAGCGATTCGTCAGCCCGGCACGAGCGTTGGGTTCCAATAGCGCGATCTTCGCGCGCGAACGGCCGATGAAGCGCACGGCACGTAGCGCCGCGACGACGGGTAACGTCACGTAACCGCCCGTCGCGATCAAGACGTCGGGCCGCGCGCGATGCATCACCGCGAGTGCTTCGAAGAAGCCGCGCACGTTTGCCATAAGCGTCGCGAAGATTTCGAATGAAAACGCGCGCACGAGCGGCGCCGCGTGCACGAACGCGATCGGAAGACCGGCTTGCGGCACGATGCGCGCTTCCATCCGGTCGCGCGTTCCGACGAAGGAGACGGCGAGCGGCGCGAACGCCGCCTCGAGCGCGAACGCTTCGGCTAGAGCCAGAGCCGGATAGACGTGGCCACCGGTTCCGCCGCCCGTCAGTACGAGTCGCACCGCATTACGTCACGCTCGCGCGCCGCGAACGTCCGACGTTGAGAACGAGCGCGACCGCCACGAGCGACGTTACGAGCGACGAACCGCCGAACGAAATAAACGGGAGCGGTACGCCCGTAATCGGCCACGACGATGCGACGACGCCGAGGTTCACGAAGGCCTGCACGACGATCATCGCCATGCACCCGATCGCAAGGAAAAACCCGAAGCGATCGTCCACCGTCAGCGCGATACGCACGGCGCGATACGCAAAGAGAACGAAGAGCACGACGATAAGTGCGATGCCGGCGAAGCCGAGCTCTTCTCCGATGATCGCGCCGATAAAATCCGTATGGCGTTCCGGTAACCAGAAGAACTTCTGGCGCGAAAAGCCGAGCCCGACGCCGAACCAGCCGCCGCTGCCGAGCGCCATCAGCGACTGCACCATCTGAAAGCCTTTGTCTTGCGCGTCGGCCCACGGATTCACGAATGCCGTGATGCGCGCCCACTTGTTGGGATCGTGCCGCACGAGCAACATTAGCGGCGGCGTAATCGCGAGCGCGATCATCAAGAGATGTACGAGCCGTGCCCCCGCGACGTAAAACATCACGCAGGCCGTAAACGCGAGCAGGCTCGCGGTTCCCATATCGGGTTGCTTGAGCACGAGCATCGCGAGCAAACCCGTCACCAGGCACAGCGGAAATAAGCCGCTCACGAGCGAGCGGATCTTATCGCCTTTATGCGCGAGGGCGGAAGCGAGATAGAGCACGAGCGCGAGCTTCGCGAATTCCGAAGGCTCGAATTGCACGGGCCCGATCCCGACCCATCGGCTCGCGCCGCCGGCGACTTTGCCGACGTGCGGAACGAGCACGGCGACGAGCAAGACGATCGTCGTCACGAGTGCGAAGGGCGCGATCTTGCGCAGCTTACGGTAATCGATTCGGTACGCGAGGAGCGCCGCGCCAGCAGCGACGAGCAGCCACGCGAGTTGCCGTTTGAGAAAGTAGGCGGCATCGTGATGCAGCGCCACGGCATCGGCACTCGATGCGCTAAAGATCATCACGAGGCCGATCGCGACCAGCGTTACGACGCTCCCGACCAGCAACCCGTCGGGTGCCGGACGGGCCGCGCGTTCAACCACGCGCGCCTGCTAGCGCGTTCGCCGCGCGAGAGAAGGCATCGCCGCGCGCCTCGGCCGAGGCGAACATATCGAACGACGCGCAGCCCGGAGAAAGCAGAACGATGTCGCCCGGTACCGCGAGTGCGCGCGCGATAGCGACGGCGTCGTCCATCGACATCGCGCGCGTCGTTTTCTTTCGATCGACGACGGCGCCGATTTCGTCTGCCGCTTCGCCGAGCAAAACCACGGCTTTCGTCCGCTTGCCGATCGCTTCACCGAGCGCACGAAAATCGGTGCGCTTCGATTTGCCGCCGACGATCAAGATGACGGGCTGCGAGAACGCTTCCAGCGCGGCGACGACGGAGCCGGGATTGGTCGCCTTCGAATCGTCGACGTACGTGACGCCGTCTTGCACCGCGACCGTTTGCAGCCGGTGCGGCAACGGCTCGAAATCCCGCACGGCGGCGCGCAAGGCTTCGGGATCGAGGCCCGCGGATAGCCCGACGAGCAGCGCCGCGAGCACGTTACTGAGATTGTGCCGCCCGAGGAACGGAATCTCGGAGACGGGCATGATCTCGATCGCGCGCGGGTCGCCCGTCGGCGGCGCGTACGTGATGCGCTCGTTCCGGACGTAAAGAATCGTGTTGCGGCGCTGTTCGATGCCGAACCATACGGCCTTGGAGCGAATACGTTTGGCGGAATCGCCTTCGGCGAGTTCGGCTATGATCGGATCGTCGAGATTGCCGACGAACGTATCGCCCGCACTTTGATTTGCGAAGATGCGAAATTTTGCTTCGCCGTATTCGTCCATCGAATGATAGCGGTCGAGGTGATCGGGCGACAGATTGAGGATCGTCGCAATGCGCGGCTTAAACGAACGAATCGACTCGAGTTGAAACGACGAGACTTCCGCGATCACCCAGTCGTCTTCGAGCGCGGTGAACGTTTCTTTGATGAGGGCGTTACCGATGTTACCGCCAACGTGCGTCGTCTTACCGGCGCGCCGGAACATCGCTCCGATAAGCGCCGTGGTCGACGTCTTGCCTTTGGTGCCGGTCACGGCGACGAGCGGCGCTTTCGAAATACGGTACGCGACTTCGATTTCGGAATATACCGGCACCCGCGCGGCCTGCACGCGCCGCACGAGTTCGTTATTGAGCGGAACGCCGGGCGATAAGACGCACGACGTGAGTAGTCCCGTCGTTCCCAAGATGTCGGCCGGCGCGACGAAGCGGACGCCCGTGCGCGCGAGCTCTTCGATCGTAAGGGCGAGTTCTTCAAGCGGTTTTTCGTCGGTCGCATAGACGGTCGCGCCGCGCGCGCGCAAAACCGCGCAACTCGCGATGCCGCTGCGTCCGAGGCCGATCACGAGCACGCGTTCGCGCGCGTTGAAGACGCCGCTGAGATCGCTCATCGCGCGAGTGCCGCGCCGGCGAGCGACAAGAGCGCCGAGGCCGTCCAAAAGCGCGCCGTAACTTTGGTTTCCGGCCAGCCGCCGAGTTCGAAGTGATGGTGCAGGGGACTCATGCGAAAGATCCGTTTCCGAGTGACCTTGAAATATGCAACTTGAACGATGACCGAGAGCGCTTCGGCGGCGAACACGCCGCCCACGAGTGGAAGCAAAAGCAAGTTTCCCGTGAGTATCGCGCTTCCCGCGAGTACGCCGCCGAGCGCGAGGGCCCCGGTATCTCCCATGAAGACGCGAGCCGGATGCCGGTTAAACGCAAGAAAACCGATAATCGACGCCGCGAGTGCCACATCGACCATCGTTACGCCCGTGACGTGCATACGCACGCCGAGATAGGCGAACACGGCGAGCGGCGGTAGGATCGTTCCGCCCGCGAGACCGTCGAGGCCATCCGTGAGATTGACCGCGTGCGTCGTCGCGAGCAGCGCCAGCAGCGCCAGTGCGTACCAGAACGGGTGCGGTACGCCGAGCGACGTTCCGCCGAACGTGAAGATCACGTCGCGCGCCGCCGCCGGGAGCGAATCGCGAATCGCAAATAAGAACGCGACACCGACGACCGCGGTCAACGCGAATTTTGGCGCGGCGCGCAAACCGCGGTTGCGGCCGCGCCGAATCGATGTGAGATCGTCGATGGCTCCAACCGCGCCGCATCCGGCGCCGAGCAAGAGCAGCGCGAGGCCGACACCGCTCGCGGCCTGCGCGAACGGCACGGCAGCGAGCAAGCCGATGAAGAAAAGCAAGCCCCCCATCGTCGGAGTGCCCGTTTTCACGGCATGCGTCTTCGGCGCATCTTCATAGGCGCGTTGCTCGAAGGAGAGCCGGCGCAAGAATGCGATGAGCGGCCTGCCGAGCGCGAGCGTCAAGCCGAGCACGGCTAGGAACAGCAGTCCGCACTCGAGCGTTACGTTCATGCGGTCGCTCGGCCGAGCGCGAGCGGCGAAGGGCCGGCGCCGCGCCAGGCGAGCACCACGACGGGCGTCTGCTCGTCGCCGTTCCCGTGCGGATTCGGGCGGAGCGCTCGCGCCACGGAGTCGCGTTCGACGCCGGGCGATGCGCCGAGGACGTTCACGATGCCGAGGTCGTTCGCGTCGACCACGACGGCATAGGTCCCCGTCCCCCGAGCGATATCGGCTGCGGCGCGATCGGGCGCTTGCGGTCCGAGCACGATCGTCCGCTCGAACGGCGGCAACGTGCCCGTATAGCCGTCGATCGCGGAGATCGCCTCGCCGAGCACGCGATAAAAGAGGCCGCGCCGCCCGATCAGCCGTCCCGCCACATGCGCGACGGCCGCGAACACGACGCGCGGGCCGCCCACTTCATCGATAACGAGCTGAAGCGACTCCGGCTGATTGACGGTCGCGAGCGCTCCCGCGCGCCGCGAGAGCGCGTAGGCGAGGCGGCCCGGCCGAATCGTCTCCGCCGCGATCATCCGGTTCTGCGCGATCGCCACGGCCGTTTCCGAAACCGCGACGACGTCTTGCGGCCGAGCGATACCGCGTACGGCCTCGGCGACGAGCGCCGGCAAATCTTCTCCGGCCTCAATCAAGCGCGTGCGTACGGGCGTCGCGACCAAGTCGTAGCCGAAGGGCGCGCGCTTCTGCGAAGGCTCCGAGCGGCCCACGACGACGGGCTCG
>CAXTIY010000106.1:0-9685 GCA_964244215.1 uncultured bacterium | reverse complement strand
GCGATTCTGCGGGCAAGGCGGCCTACTTGAATGAAGCGGGTCGCCGGCTGCTCGGGCTCGGTACGCTCGAAGAAGCGCGCGAGCTGAACTTTTCCGAACTCTTCATGCCCGAAGATCGCGCGTTCATCTCGGCTGCGACCCTCATACCGACGCCGGGCGCGATGCTCGACGTCGCCGATCATACCGTGCGCGCGGACTCCGGGACATTTACGCGACGGCGCTCGCAGGCGTCTACGATCCGACGACGCACGAGTTCACGTTTGCGTCCGCGGGCCCCCCGGGCCCGCGATGCGCGACGCGACGGGGCGTACGCAAGAATTCGTTTCACCGGGTCTGCTGGGTCTGCTGCTCGGCTTGCGTACGCGCGGCGAGACGAAGACGCTCACGTTCGCCGTACCTGCGGGTTCGGCGCTCGCCGAGCTCGATATGGCGAACGCGACCGATGCTGCGGGCGCGGTTATCGAACACGTGCTTCGCGGCGAGCCCGCGACGGACGACGTCGCGGTGCTCGTGGCACGATTCGCTTAGCTGAATCGATCGTACTTAAGCGTTCGCAGTGCGCACGCGGCGCCCGGTATCGTTTGCGACCGGACGCAGAAGAAAGAATAACGCCGCGACGACGATGTTGATGACGACTTGCGTCGCGAACTGCGAACCGCTGAGCGTATGATTCCCGGCAACGCCGTACACGCCGAATGCCAGACCGATGAGTTGCTCGCCGATCGGAATCCAAACGAATGCGCGATATTTTCGCACATCCGTCGCGATCAACAAATAAACGGCGGCAAGTAGGAAGAGCACCATACCGTACTGCTGACTCATCGAAAATAGATCGCTCGTCCAACCGCCCTTCGGCACCCATCCGACGAACGACGCACCGAGCGGTGCGGCGAAGGTCGATAACGCCGCGTTGACGATTTCCCATATCGCCCAAAGAATGAGTAGTCCCGCAAGCGGACGCGTCGATTTCATGTAATCTCGAGCCTTTCAAAAGATGAAGCCGGTGGAACACGAGTGCTACGCTCGCAGCCAGCGCAAGCGCCGGCGCACGCCGTGGTTACGGTAGACGACGGCACGCTCCTCGGCGTTCGCAAAGAGAGCAGCAATTTGCGCGCGCCGGCAACGATGCCGTTGAACGGACAAAAGTAACGGCAGATGCCGCGCTTCCCGAGAAACACGACACTCGCCGCGACGATCGCCGCAAGCGCGAACTGGAAGAGATGGCGTTCCCAGACGAGATTCACGTCGAGCGGCATGCGATCGTGCGCCGCGACTTGGGGCACGACCAGCCACCCGATCGGCATCCAGAGCACGAGCAGCGCGAGCGTCGCTCGGCGTCCCCATTTCGCGTCGAGGCGCACGCGCGACCGGGCGAACGGTTCGAAAAAATCTTGAATCGCCCCGATCCAGCACATGGTCGAGCACACGAGATTCGAACCCGAGACGCTGATACCGACGAGCGCGACCCAAAAGATCGCGCCGAGCGCGAGCCAAAGCGGCCCCGGCAGATGCGCCTCGACGAGGGCCAAGTTCACGAATACGAAGATGATTTGCAGGAGCCGCCGTCGCCGCTCGGGAGAAAGACCGCCCTCCGCCCCTACCGTTCGCTTCATGATATCCATGATGGTACGATAGGGGCGCTGCCATCGCCGCGACGTGCGTCACCAAAGCGGCAATCTTTCGGAGTACGTATGCGAAACGCCGGTCTGCGCGCGCTCTTGAGTCTGGTCGCGGCAGGCGAACTCGTGTGGAGCCTCACGTTCTACCTGCGTCCGCACGCCGCGCTCGGCATGCTCGGTCGCGGGGTCCTCGATCCCGTCATCGCCCGGCAGTATCCGCTGTACCTCATCTCGGCGGCGCTCGCGTACGCGCTCGCCGCAAGCGATCCGTTACGCTATCGGGGTATCGTCTGGATTTGCGTCGCACAACGTGGCGTCGAACTCGCCGTCGCCGCAATCGATTGGCGCGCCCACGCGATCGCGACCTCGTCGCTCTTGTGGCTCGCCGCGCTCGAGATCGCGATTGCCGGAGCCCTCGTTCTGACGATACGCGGTGTCACGAGGGAGCGCCCTTCTCGCGCAAGGGAATCGCGCGATCGGGGCCTCGTACGCCTGTTGCGCGGCTTCGGCAGCCTCCAGCTTTTCTGGTTCTTCGCATCGACGATCTTCGTTCAAGTCGGGGCGCGCTTGCTCAACTGGAAACTGCAAGATCCTTACACGACTCAGCAAATGGGCATCGCGCTACTCATCATCGGCCTGACGAGTCTCCTCGCGGCTTCAGACGTCTCGCGCTACCGCGTGTTCGTGTGGGTACCGGTGGCGAGCCAACTGATCGGTATCGCAAACTCTTTCAACGAGATCCGGCTCGGGTCGATCGGCTGGGGCAATGCGGCCGTGCAGTGGACGATCGAACTTTCGATCGTCGGGGCGTTCGCCTATTTTTCGCGGAGTCGTCTCACGTTCGCCAAGCCGGCCGCTTCCTTCGACGCCGGCACGTAGGCGAAATCAGCGGCAAACGCGTCCGGCGGCTTGCGACGCGTCCGCGAACGCGCCGAGCTGTGCCGCCGTAGGCGAGGCGTCGGCGCTCTCGACCGATTCGAGTAACGAGCCGAGCGGCTCGCGCACTCTGGCGAGGCTCTCGGCGAGCAACCCGGCGGCCGGGCCACGCATCGTCGTAGCGCGCGTAGCGGCACGCGCGCAGGCGTTCATGAGATCCGCGAGTCGCGTCGCCACGTCGTATTGCGCCGCGTAATCCGAGGCCGTGGCCGTTACGCGTGGATCGGGCATCACGCTTACGGGCGCGCTCTGGCGCCCCCCGTCGACGATGAGCGTCGCGCGATAGATGCCCGGCGGAACGAGAGGCCCTTGCGGCGCGCGCGGCGTGTCGTGGAGGATCGCAGAAATCGGATAGCCGTATTCGAGCGATAAGGGCGGCGGTAGGTGCAAATCCCAAACGAAGCGATGCATGCCGCTTCCCGTTTCGAGCCGGTCGAACGGCTTCACCCAGTACGTCGGAACTTCGAGCGGCGCATCGACGGGCGCCGCATCGGCGCTCGAATAACGCCGCACGACGGCTCCGTCCGGTGTCGCGATTTCGAGCGCCACGTCGCGCGCCGCATGCGCTAACTCGTAATCGAAAATCGCTCCGTCCGGCGGATTCTGCCCGACGCTTTCTTCGGGTGGAAGCGGCGTATCGCTATTGGTATCGCGCCGCACGCGCACGGCGTTTGCCGGCGTGTAGAGACGAGCGTTTGCGGCGGGCCGTGCGGGGTCGAGTTCGCGCAGCGCCGCGATATCGTCCATAACGTAGAACGATCTGCCGTGGGTCGCAACGACCAGATCGTTTCCGTGCACGACGAGATCGCGAACGGAGGTCGCCGGGAGATTCCCTTGCAGCGGCTGCCATGCATCGCCGTCGTCGAACGAGACCGCGACGCCGCGTTCGGTTGCGGCGTACAACAATCCGCGGCGCACGGGATCGGCGCGCACCGCGTTGACCGGCGCATCCGCCGCGAGTCCGCGAACGGCGAGCGTCCACGTGCGCCCGGCATCGTGCGTGCGGTAGACGTACGGTGCGAGATCGTCGAGTAGAAAGCGGCTTACGGAGACGTACGCCGTTCGATCGTCGTAACGGACCGTATCGATCTGCGTGACTTTACTCCACGGCCCGACGGCCGGAGGCGTGACGTTCTGCCACGTCGCACCGGCGTCGGGCGTACGCCACACGTAGCCGTCGTCGGTGCCGGCCCACAGCACGGCGCTACTGCGATGCGAGGGCGCGAGCGCATACACTACGCCGCGATGCAGGCCGTGCGCGGGATCGTCCGCGACGAACGAAGCGAGCGTTCGGGGAAGCGGAGGCGCCGGACGCGTGAGATCGGGACTGATCGTTTGCCAGGTCGATCCACCGTCGCGCGTCGCGAACACGACGTTCGCACCGGAATAGAGCAGGTGCGGATCCGCGTACGAAAAGATGAGCGGCGCCGTGCGATCGTAGCGGTACGTCGTGCCGCGCGCGAAGACGGGCGAGACGTCGCGCACTTGCCCCGTGACGAAGTCGAACTTCTGCCCTTTGCCGCCGAAGATAACGTTCGGATGTAACGGATCGGGCGCGACGTAACCATATTCTTCGGCGCCGACCGGATGCCAATCGCGAAACGTAACCGCGCCGTCGTTGCCGCGGCTCGCGATGCCGACGCTTCCGCTTTCCTGTTGACCGCCGTAAACCCAGTATGGATAACGGTCGTCCGTCGTTACGTGGAACATCTGCGCCGTCGGCTGGTTGTACCACGAACTCCACGTCGCGCCGCCGTTCAGGCTGATCGTCGCCCCTTGATCGCTGCCGAGTGCGATCACGTTCGAGTCCCCGGGCGCGAGCCACAGCGCGTGATAGTCGTCGCCGCCCGGAGCACCTTTGACCGCGGTAAACGTGCGGCCGGCGTCGCTCGAACGATACGTCGACGTGTTCGTGAACCAGATGACGTCCCGGTCGTGCGGATCGACCGCGAGATTGGCGAGATCGGCGCCGCGCTCGGTGATGCGGTCTTCGGAATTAGTATGTCGCCACGACGCGCCGGCGTCGTCCGAACGATAGATGCCGCCGCCCGTGCGCGCATCGACGGCGGCGTAGAGCCGCGTTGCATCCGTCCGAGCCACGGCGATCTCGCAGCGACCGATGCCGTCCGCGACGGTCGGCAAACCATGGCCGAGTTGCGACCACGACGTGCCGCCGTCGGTCGATTTGTAGATGCCGCTACCGCTCGCGGGCCGTTCGAGCGAACCGAACGCCATCCAAGGTGGCCAACGCGCGCTCCAGAGCGTCGCATAGAGCGTTCGGCCGTCGCCCGGTGCGAGCGTTACGTCGAAAGCGCCGGCATCGGGCCCGCGGTCGAGCACGCGGGCGAACGTCATGCCGCCGTCGGTCGAGCGATACACGCCGCGCTCGCTACTCGGCCCGTACGGATGCCCGAGCACCGCGACGTACAGCCGCTTGGGATCGTGCGGGTCGACCGCGATGCTTGCGATCTGCTGAGCGGTTCGTAAGCCGAGATGCGTCCAGGTGGCACCGGCGTCGTGCGATGCATACAGACCGTCGCCGACGGATAAATCCGGCCGTTGCAAACCTTCACCGCTACCCGCGTAAATAACGCGCGGGTCGGACGGCGCGACGGCGAGGGCGCCGATCGATTGCGTCGGTTGCGCATCGAAGAGCGGCTGCCAGGTGCGGCCCGCATCGGTCGTTTTCCAAACGCCACCGTTATCGGGCGCCATGTAGAACGTGAACGGTTGCTGCGCGACGCCCGCGACCGCGCTCACGCGGCCGCCACGAAACGGCCCGATCATACGCCACGAAAAAGCCGCGAGCCGTGACGGAGCGACGTTTTGCGCGCGTGCCGTTCCGACGTTAGCGATTGCGGCGATCGGAAATAAAGCGAAAGCGACGGTAAGCGTACGCACAAGTAATCGCATCAGCCGCGCCATTCGGCCGCTCCGGGCATGAGCCTTTGCCGTGGAAGTTTCGTGTGCGCAGAGTTCCACACGCTTCGCGTGAATCAATACGAAACGGCTGCTCGCTATCCAGGCCGCCCGAGATACCAGGGCCGTCGATGCCGACGGCGCTAGGTACCGCGCGGCCGAGATGGCCGGTGACGACGGTTTGCGCGACCACCCAACTGCAGGGCGCCGTGGGGCCTCGGATGCGACGGCGAGCGCCGTTGAATTGCGGTCTACGCGACGCTGCTTCGCCTCCCGGATAGTAGCGCCAACGCAGTATCATTTCTATGTGCAATGTAACCGATAATAAGCACGCGCCGAAACGCTGCGCGACTATGCTCGTCAGTTGCACTCGCTCCACCCGATCGCGAGTGTGACGACGGGCCACCGATCGACGCGGCGCTCCTCGTCTGCCTCAAACTGCTCGGCCTCGAGCGCGAATCTCTCGGCAAAATCGATGTCGAAAGCAACAATTCGGCATCGAGTCCAGCGTCGCGATCGACGGTTGCGAATCGGACGCGATCGACGTCGGAGCCCAATACCCGTTGCAACCAACCTTTATCGGGGCCGCCATCGATAATAGAGATGCGCTCATGTTAATCGACCTCGCGGCGAAACGCGAAGCGAGCGACGCTCTCTCTACGGAGGTAACGCCACTTACACAGCGGTCCCATCTTCGTCGACGGCGTCGCGTACGGAGCGATCGGCTTCACCGCGAGCGCTCCACCCACGCCTTTTGGTGCCGTCAACTTCATGCTCCGATCAAGCACACGTACAACCAGAATGTCAGCCTCATAGATCGCTGCAGATTAGGAGCCGAATCGGCCGTGTTTGTGGCCGGTCGCGACCCTCGCACTTGAGATGCGCGTTTAATCGATTCAAGATTGGCGCACGCTGTAGTATGATAAAGTTTACGATCATTCTTCGGCGCAAGTCGGGTACGACGCAAGAACAGTTCGTCGATCATCACCGAAACGTCCATGCGACCCTCTTTAGCTCGCTTCCGGAAGTCAAACTATTTGTGCGGCGTTACGTTCAAGCGCACGCGATGGAAGGCCGGATCGCGGGCCTACCCGACTCAAAGATTGACGGGACGACCGAGCTGTGGTTTGACGATATCGCCGGACTAGCGGGTGTGTTCGAATCGGAGAATTATATGAAGACGATCCGGCCAGACGAAGAGTCGTTCCTCGACTTACATGCCTGCGAGTTCTTGATCGGCGAAGAACACGAAGTCATCCCGCTCGCTTAATTCAACGTCACCGCGCTTTGGCTGCCAGATGTTTAGGAACGCGCTCAAGTGATGCCATGCTCGGGCTGCCAAAGGCTGTTACGAGCCTGACCCTGTTTCCCGGACACTTCATCGGCACCGTCGCATGGACGGTGCAAGGAGGACGTCTGGGAAAGCAGCGTCGCTCGAGTACGAGTCAAAACGAGCCATAGCTTAAGCAGCTAACTGTCCGGGAAACCGGGTCAGCCTCAGACTTGGCGCAACCAACCTTCGCGCGCCCGCCGGCCGCTCGCGCATTCGAGCGCATCATGCTGCTCGGACAGCGCACGCAATACGGCACCGCGGCCGACGCTCGCGTGGCTGCACAGCGTCCCCAGGACGAGCACGCGCTAATGGCGATCGCCAGGATAGCAATGTTCGTGTTTTGGGGCAGATAGCGCGACGATGTAGCACCTTTCTCAAGCAGGAACGGCGGTCTGCGCGGAGATGATGTCCCATAAACGCGCTGCGTCGGCGTCGTTCGTCGCGGCGGGCGCCGGCTCGACGGCTTTGAAACGATCGAAGTAGAGGCCGGAGGTGTGACCCGCATCCGGCGCGCCCGCGAGACGTACGACGGGCGCGGCGCCCGTCGCGGAGGGCGGCAAGAATCGTCCGAGCAGAAATTTTAGCGGCGCGGGCAGCTCGCGCCAAATGCCGGTCGCGATGGCGCCCGGATGCACGCAGTTCACGGCGAGCCGGCTCTGACGGCGGGCGAGCGTACGCGTCAGCAGCAGCAGCGCGAGTTTCGATTGCGAATACGCGTTCCAACCGGTATAGCGACGCCGTACGAATTCGAGATCGTCCCACACCAAATCGCCGAACCGGTGCGCGTTCGACCCGACGTTAATTACGCGCGGCTCGTCCGCCGCGAGCAGCGACGGTAACAACGCCTCGGTCAACAGAGAGGGTCCCAGTACGTTCGTCGCCCAGGTTAGCTCGTGTCCGTCGACGCTCGTCGTTCGCTTCGCCGCCACGATACCGGCGTTGTTGACGAGCACGTCGAGCTGCGCGTGCTTCGCCGCGACGCGTTCGGCGGCAGCGCGAATCGAAGCGAACGACGAGAGGTCGATCACGAGCAATTCCGCATCCGCGCGCAACGCATCGACGATCTTTTTACCGCGCTCGGCATCGCGCGCCCCGACGATCACGCGCGCGTCGAGGCGCGCGAGCGCGCGCACCGCTTCCAAGCCGATGCCGCTCGTGGCGCCCGTGACGAGGATAACTTTGCCCGCGAGCTTGCGTTGCCGTTGCATACGACCGTGGTTCACAAAGGCACGGCGTCACTCTTGCCGTTATTTCGGCCGGCGCAATGCCTCGTCGAAACCTTCGAACGCGCCGTAAAAGCAACAGAGCGCGAGCGCCGCGCACGCGAGCGTTCCGAACACGACCGCGCGTACGTCGAAGAAGAGCGCGACGAGCGCCAGGGTCTCGACGCCGAGCGCGCAGCCCGCGAGCGTCCGCGCGATCGCTAGGGCGCGCGCGCGCCGCTCCGGCTCTAGCGAGGGTGTGCGCCCACTACGTAACGATCTCCGCCAAACGCCCCGCATCGCGCGCCATCACGACTTCCATAGCGATGCGTTCTCCGACCGATACGTCGCGACCATAGCGGTACGCGCTATACGGCGTGTAACGCGTGCCGGGTGAGCCCGGGATGCGCAGCGAGACGTCGTACACCACGAACGCTTTCGGCGGCCCCGCAACGATGATGCATTGCAACGCGAAGGGCCCGATGACGCCCGGCGGATTCGCCGTGCGCGCCGCCGCGACGAATCGTTCGCCGAGCTCGAAGGCCTGCTCGAGCATCGATTCGGTAAGCGTGGTCGCGATATGGCCCGCTTCTTCCATCCGGACAGGAATAGAGCCGGCGGCCGCGAGCTGATCCGGCGGCAACGAGCGCAAGCCGTCGAGATTGGTTTGCCTGCGCGTATCGGTACCGACGAGCTCGAGTTCGCCGAGCAGCGGCGACCAGAAGAAGTTGAGATTGACGCTCGGCCCGAGCGCGTATTCCTCGATGCGAGCCGCCGCGAGGCCCATTTCGGTGACCATCCCCGCGCGGGTGAGCCGCTCGGCCTGTGCCGCGTACTCCGAAGGCGACGCGCACAGAAAGAACGCGCGCTCGAAGCCGACCTGCGCGTGCGCTGCCTTTACCATCACGAGCGTATCGATGTCGGCCGCCTTCGCGAACGTGCGCGGATGCCGGATGCCGGCGGTCGCGAGTAGCGCGTATTGATTGTTCGCTTCGTCGCGTTCTTCGGCGCGCAGCAAACGGCGATTACCGAAGAACGGAACCTGCATACCGTTCTCGATCTCGTCGTACGAATAGCGCTCGTGCAGATACACTTCGAACGAACGGTTCGCGACGAAGAGGACGTTCGCCGCAAGCAAGCGTTCTTGCACGCTCGGCGCGAGCATATCCGCAAAAGCAGCGAGTTCCAGCGTCGCGTCGACGCAACCGCGCGCCGGTTCCGTGCGGCGCGCGAAGTACCGCGCATAGGTGAGCTCGCGTCCGCGCGCGGTGATAACGAGGTTGCGCAAACCCTGTGCGCGGGCACCCGCCGCGACGTCGAGCGCGGAGTGACTACCGACCGAGCACATCGTCAGAGCGCCCGGCTCGTACTTTGCGAGCACGGCCGCGATGCGATCTTCGAGCACGGCTTATGTCCGAGCTCGCACTACGGTGAAGCGAGATCCCACTAGGAAGAAGACAATTGAAGCGCTTGGCGCGTGCTCGCGTATTGCACGAGTAGAATCGATTTCACGCGCGCACTCGCGGAGCGCGTCTTATCCGTATCGACGCGCTGCAACAGTTGATAGGAAACGAGCAACGCCGCGGGCAGCGTCGAATCGTGCGGGTACTGTTTTTGCCAGTCTTCCACCGCCGAATCGACTTGCAGCGCGTCGCCTTCCATGCGATAGCCCCAAC
>CAXTIY010000105.1:0-9725 GCA_964244215.1 uncultured bacterium | reverse complement strand
GGTGCCGATTTTGCTGCGCACGAAACTTCCCGCGTGGGCGGTCGTCGCACTCGGTGCCGTCGCGGGCATCGGATTACGGATAGCTCTACGAACGTAGGACGCCGTGCGTTTTTGGGCAACGTGTAAGGGATGCTCGACGGATCGCGCGCGTTCGAACTCGCTTGGGGCGCAATTGCCGGCACAATTTGTTTTGCGCTCGGCACGATGGTCATCATGCGTTGGCTCTCCGCTCGGCGCTCGGGTGCCCCGTCACTTTTCGGGAGCGCGATCGATCCGCATCGGCGGTTGCATCTCGCGTACGGGATCTTTGCGATGGGCATGGGCGGTACGAATTATGGCTGCCGCTTCATCGATCACCGTTATCTCGAAGGCGTGCATGAAGGCTTCGCAGCGATCACGCTGATCGTCGTCGTGCTTTTAGTGAGCCTGCTTTTCGTACGCCGGAGCGCGCTGACTCAGACGAACTCGTAAGCTCTTCGGCTGCAGAGTAGGGCACGTGAAGAAGCCGCTGGCCGCAAGCGCTCTCGTTTTGCTTGCGTGCGCGGGCGGCGTCGCGTTCGCGGCTCGCGAAGGCGTCCTGTTGCCGACTGAATGGTCGCTCGAACCGCCGCAAGGGCGCGTGGTCGCGACCGGTACGTTGCCGCAAGGTGCGGCGCTTAGCGCCGACGGCGCGCATCTCATCGTCGTCGAAGACGGCCAAGCGGATGGCGACGTGCGTATCTTCGCCACGAAGAGCCTCGCGCCCGAGCGCACCGTCGCGCTCGAAGGGGCGGCCGGACCACCGCTGCCCGACGTCTCCGGTAGCGGCTTTTGGGTCGGGCTCGGCGAGCAAGACGCGCTCGCTCACGTCGATGCGAGCAGCGGCGCCATCGACCGCACGATTACGCTTCCCGAGCCGTTTTGGGCATCGGACATCGTGCGCTCGCCCGACGGCTCGACGCTCGCGGCGAGCGGCGATCTTGCGGACGCGGTCGTACTGATCGACGCCGCTCGCGGAACCGCCGGCGCCCGCATTCGCGTGGGTCGCCATCCGAACGGGCTCGCGTTTTCTGCTGACGGCAAGCAGCTCTTCGTTGCGAATTGGGCAGAGTCGTCCGTCTCCGTCGTCGATGTGGCGGCGCAGCGCGAGACGGCACGCATTGCGGTCGGGCTGCATCCCGAGATGCTGCTGCGCTCGCACGATGGCAAGACCATCTACGTGTCCGAGACCGACGACGACACGATTGGCGCGATCGACGTGGCGACGCAGCGGCGCGTGCAAGACCTCAACGTCGGGCCGTATTCCGGCCGCGTATACGGCGCATCGCCGACGGCGCTTGCGTTGTCGCCGGACGGCACGCGGCTGTACGTTACGGACTCCGCGGCGAATGCCGTCGCCGTCGTGCGGACCGATGGCGGAGCGCTTCGTTTGAGCGGCGCGATTCCGGTCGGCTGGTATCCGACGGCTCTCGTCGTCGAACCGGGCGGAAGCGCCCTCGACGTGATCGACGGCAAGGGCGAGAGCTCGCGACCGAATCCGCAGTTCGACCCGTTCGGCAAGGGCGCGCATTCCCGCGAAGGCTACGTTGCGGCGAGCGAGATCGGCTCGGTCCGAAGAATCGTTATCGGCGACGATGCCTCGCTCGCGGCCGGGCTTGCGACGGTGCGCTCGCACGCGGGTCCCGAACTCGCGAGCACCCTCGCGCACGCATCTTCCGCCCGGACGGCGTCGCTCGTCCGTAGTCACGGACCGATTCGCCACGTCATCTACATCGTCAAAGAAAACCGCACGTACGATCAGGTGCTGGGCGATTTGCCGCGTGGCAACGGCGACGCGCGCTTAACCTTATTCGGCGCGAAAGTCACGCCCAATCAGCATGCGCTCGCGCAGCGCTTCGGCGTGCTCGACAATACGTTCGCGAATGCCGAGGTCAGCGCCGACGGCCACAACTGGTCGATGGCCGCTTTTGCAAACGACTATCTCGAACGCTTCTGGCCGCCGAATTACGGTTCGCGGCGCAGCGCCTACGATTTCGAAGACGGCGCGGAAGGCTCGACACCGCATGCGGGCTATCTTTGGAACGCCGCGCTGCGTGCCGGAATAACGATGCGTAATTACGGCGAGTTCACGACCGAGCTCGCAATGAAACCGACACCGCACGTCGTTTCGCATATGGCGGGTCTCGGAGAAGTGACCGATCCCGCGTATCCCGGTTTCGATCTCGCGTATAGCGATGAGGACCGCGAAGCCGAATGGGCGCGCGAGTTTAACGCGTATGCTGCCAGCGACACACTGCCCGCGCTCGAGATCGTGCGGTTGCCGAACGACCATACGGCGGGCACCGTCGCGAGCCGCCTCACGCCGAGCGCGTACGTCGCACAAAACGACCTCGCCGTGGGACGGCTCGTCGATACGGTTTCGCATTCGCGCTATTGGCGCGATACGGCGATCTTCATCGTCGAGGACGACGCGCAAAACGGCCCCGATCACGTCGACGATCAACGCATGCCCGCCTACGTGATTAGCGCATACGCACCGGGCGGCGTCTTGCACGCGCACTATTCGACCGCGGGTGTCGTGCGAACGATCGGACTGCTGCTCGGTCTTCCGCCGCTCTCCTCCTACGATGCCGCGGCCCGTCCGCTCGACGCAGCATTCAGCGGACGAGCGGACTTGCAGCCCTTCGACGTCCTTGCCGAAACGACGGATCTACGCGCGAAAAATGGCGTAACCGCCTATCACGCAGGCGAAAGCGCGCGGCTCGACTTTTCCCGAGAGGACGCCGTTGCCGAGGCGACCTTGAACGATTTAATTTGGCACGCGGTGCGCGGAGCAAAAGCACCGATTCCGCCGTATGGTGCGTTTCCCGGGCGATAGCGTCGCGAGCAAGAGTTACGGAAGGCGAACGGCTCGCCATTCTTACGCATCGACGATTGCATCGAAATCAAGCGTTAGGTCTGCGGGAGCTACACCGACTTCCACGACTTCCCGGGTCGTCGGATCGATTGCGACCGCGTAAAGACTTCCCCGCTCGACGAACAGAGCGACTTTAGCTACGGTATCCTTAAACAAATCGGTGGCGGACCGAACTTCGATTGCGACATCCGGAGACAGTGGCCAGAACCCTTCGTCATCTCCCCGCGCGAGCGCGTCGATCCGCGACTGGCTTACCCAGGAGGCGTCTGGAGATGCGATGCGCTTGTCCGGCCCGATGGCGAAGCCCGTTTGAGAATCGAAGGCCTTGCCTCCGACGAGCTTTCTGTAATCGCGCAATTGCCCAAAAGCTTCGCCACTCTTCGCGCCACCTTTTGTATGAGTGGGACTCACAGTGATTGTGCCGTCTTCCTCGCGCTCGAAGCGGTAACCGGGATTGTCTCGCGATACACGCAACAGATCGTCGTCAGTCGCAAGCACCAGGGGCGTTTTGAGAGCGACGGCCATCGGTACAAGGCCTTTCTTTCGTGGGGCAATTCGCATTCGCGCGTCTCAACCGATACTTCGACGCACGTAAGCGACATGCCCCGGCAACGAAGCAACGCGGGCGGGCTCATCCGATCGCAATCAGCGCCTTAGGATGCGGCGTGCGCCGAATGCCTATCGGTTGAACGTCGCGCTCTCTTGGCCGAAGTACGCTGCGCCCTTATCGCCGCAGGGCATCTCGGCGGAGGCGGAGGCGCGAAGCTCGACGATCACGTTGACGCTATCGGGCGTCGTCCGTATCGAACAACTGCAACGAATCCGCTCAACTTAAGCGGCACGCGAGGGTGTGCATCGAGGCGATTTTTGTCGCGACGCAGCGCTTCAAATGCGGTGGAGGTCGCTTAAGTCGACGGCGCCGTGCTGACTCGTGAATGTCAGCGATGTGCGCTGCGCTTGCTGTTGCGCCACGCCCGATATGCGATGGTCGCCGGTATCGAACATGCTGACGGTTCCATCGCGTTCGATGATGAGACGGCGTGCGCCGACAAAGTATGCGTAACGGATGCCGTTTTGGTCACCGGCGCCGTCGGGGCGGCCCAGTTCGTTCGGCCACCAATCGCCGGCCGAAGCATGTGTCGCGGCAGCCGCGGTCGGCGCGTCCGGAGCGGACGCTAGGTCATCGCAAAGAGCGCCGACGCGCGCCTTGAGGTCGCGGTTGAACATGTCCCCGATCATCAGCATCCCACCACGCATCCATTGTCCGTGGCCGCCGAACTCGCGATGATCGAATTGCGCCATCGTGCGATCGCCGCGCGCGATCGCTAAAGCCATGACCCGCACGGCGTCAACGCTGAACCCGTGCCGCTCCGCGAGGCGTTCGATGATCGCCGGCTCGCTCGCCAAGGCAACGGGCGCCGTCTGTGATGAGTTCTTCATGCTGCCTTGTACGGGATGCGCGGAGCGATAACCCCGTCAGCGACGGGCGCGCCGACCTTACGGAGGGCAGCTCGATACTAACGCATACCGTCGCGACCAAAATAGGCCCATGAGTGCCGGTTTCGGCGAGCTGATCGGCAGAGGCATTCGACGCTCGGAGTTCGATGCCCGGGGTGGGCGCCACAAGCAACAGAGCTTAACGCAATTTGTGGATCTTCGCCGGGTCGAGCGCGAGCATTCTGCCGACTCGAGTAGCCGCGCGTTCGAGCAACGGCCCCGCGTCGCGCAACGCTTCGTCGAGCGTCATCAGCGAATCGACGATCGGGATGGCGCACGCGATGCCGCTTTCGGCGAGCAGCGGCTCGACCTGCGCATCGATCGCGCCCGCGAACGCGATCGTCGCGATGCCCGCTTCGCGCGCGCAGCGCGCGACGCCGTGCACGGTCTTGCCGCGCAACGTTTGATCGTCGATGCGGCCTTCACCCGTCAAGCAGATGTCTGCCTCGGCGAGCGCGACGCGCAGGCCACGCACCTCCGCGACGACGTCGACTCCGGGGCGTATCGACGCACCGAGATACGCGACGAGGCCGAAACCGAGACCACCGGCAGCGCCTGCTCCCGGCACATCGCGGTAATCGCGCCCGACCGCGGCCTGCGTAACGTCCGCAAAATGCGCGAGCGCGGCATCGAGCATCGCGACGTCGGCCGGCGAGGCACCCTTCTGCGGACCGAACATCTGCGAAGCGCCGTGCGGCCCGCAGAGCACGCTGTCGACGTCGCAAGCCACCTCGATTTTCGTGCGCGCCACGCGCGCATCGAGACCGCTTACGTCGATCGTCGCGAGCCGCGCGAGCGCGGCACCGCCCGGCGGCAGCGCTTCGCCCGCGGCAGCGATAAAGCGCACGCCGAGCGCTGCGAGTAATCCCGCGCCGCCGTCGTTCGTCGCGCTGCCGCCGATGCCGAGCACGATGCGCTCGGCGCCGAGATCGAGCGCGGCGCGCACGAGTTCGCCCGTGCCGTACGTCGAGGCGTCGCGCGCGTTACGTTCCTCGTGCGCGAGCAACAGCAGACCCGACGCACTCGCCATCTCGATGACGGCCGTCCCATGCTCGGCGAGTGCGAACGTGGCGTTTACGGAAGCACCGAGCGGCCCGCGGACCACGCGTGTTTCGGCCGCGGCACCGGCTCCGAGGAAAACGTCGACCGTGCCTTCGCCGCCATCCGCCATCGGAATGCACGTAACGTGCTCTACGAGCCCCGCAACCCGGCGCAAACCGCGTTCGATCGCAGCGGCGGCTTCGCTTGCGGACAAGCTTCCCTTAAACTTATCCGGCGCGATAACGAATCGCCGGGGCGGCACTAGCAACGCGTCGGGCGTTGCCCGCTTCCCGAATCGTTCATGCTTCTGCGAAGCCGAATCGTGGACGGCTCGGGAAAGCCGAGTCAGACGGATTCAACGCAGTTGAAGCCATCTTAGTGCGGGATGATTCCGGGGATTAGGAACTGCTCGATCGCGACGAGTATGCCGAGTAATACCGTCAACACGATACTGTGCGGGAACGTGCGCGCGAAGATCGCGCCCTCTTGTCCCTTCAGCGACGTCACGGCCGCGCCCGTCGAGATGTTTTGTGGCGAGATCATCTTGCCCATCACGCCGCCCGAAGAGTTCGTCGCGGCGAAGAGCACGGGATCGAGATTGAGTTGATTCGCCGCGACGACTTGTAGATTGCCGAAGAGCGCATTTCCCGACGTATCGCTACCCGAGAGCAGCACCGCAACCCAACCCAGGAACGGCGATAAGAAGACGAACAACAAACCGACCGACGAGACGCCGAGGCCGAGCGTATAGTTAAGTCCCGAGTAATTCATGAGATACGCGAGACCGATGATGAGCATCACCGTCAGCACGGCGACGCGGATTTGAATCCACGTCGCGGCGACGCACCCGAGAAACGTGGCCACCGGTAAGCGAACGATAGCCGTCGTGATAATGGCGGCGAGCAGAATCGCCGTCCCGGTTGCGAGCGGCTGGAAATCCCAAACCGCGGCGTACGGTGCGTTTTTGTATAACGTGATCGAGACGGCTTTATCGAGCCCCGGCCACGGTATCTTCGTATCCCCGAGGTGAAACACGCCGATGACCGTCCACAAAATAACGACGGCCGAAACGACGACCCACGGTAACCACGCTCGAATCGCCGACGGCTTGACCGCACCGCGCTGATGCAGCGCCGCGACGTCGCGCACGGCGAACTCGGGATCGGGAGCCGGCTTCCAACGTTGCAAGAACAGCAGCGTCACCACGAGCGAACCGATCGAAGAAAGAACGTCCGTAAGACTATAATTGATGTAGTTCGAGCACACGAATTGCGCGATCGAGAAGCTCCCGCCGGCGACGAGCAGCACGGGCCACAGCGCCTTTAGCGAACGCATGCCACCGTAAACGGCGATGACGTAGAACGGCAGCGCGAGAGCGAATAGCGGCAGCTGGCGCCCGATCATCGAGCCGAGTACGTTCGGCGAGAGATGCGTGACGGCACCGAGAACCGTGACGGGAACTCCGAGCGCACCGAACGCGACTGGCGCCGTATCGAAGATGAGCGTAAAGACGAGCGCCTCGAGCGGCGCGAAGCCGACCATGATCAAGAGCGAACTCGTAATCGCGACCGGCGTGCCGAAGCCCGCGATGCCTTCGAGCAGCGCGCCGAAACAGAAGCCGATAACGACCAAGATCACGCGTTTGTCGTTGGGCAGATGATCGAGTACCCAATCGCGGAAAGCGTCGAAGCTACCCGATTTTACGGCCACGTTGTACAGCAGTAAAGCATTGAAGACGATCCACATGACGGGCCACACCGCGAACGTCATACCGGCCGCAACCGAATTGAGCGCGAGCGGAATCGGAAATTGCCAAATCGCGATCGCGATAAGAAGACCGACGATCAAGCCGCTAAGCGACGCCTGCCAGGCCGGACGGCGGAGCACGCCGAGCACGATAAGCACCGTCACGATCGGGAGAGCCGCAACGATGAACGATGTGAGCAGCCCTCCCGCGACCGGCGTTAGCAATTGCTCGAACATAGGTAATTCTCGATTCTCTAAAGCGCGTCACGTCGATGCGATGCGACGTGCAGTTGTACGAGTTGCGCGGCGTCGTCCGGCGACGCGAAGCATGATGAAGCAGAGTCGCCGCGAAAGATTAAACGAACGCGCGACCGGCAATCGACGCGGCGAGAATCTCGATCGGATGCGCCGCGCGTAATTCGACGTTCCGCCGGCGCATCAACGACTGAATTTGGATCGTACAGCCGGGATTTGCGCTCGCGAGCAAATCGGGCTTGGTCGAGAGCACGTTCGTCACTTTCCGTTCGCCGATTTCGATCGCGCTTTCGGGCTGGAAGAGATTGTAGGTTCCGGCGCTGCCGCAACATTGATCGCCCTGCGGAATCTCGAGCAGTTCGAGCCCCGGAATCGACTGCAAGAGTGCGCGCGGCTGCGCGCGGATGCGTTGCGCGTGTGCGAGATGACAGGCATCGTGATACGCGACGCGCGCGGAGATCGGATGACGCGGCGCGATCGGCTCGAGTTCGGCCAAGAATTCATTGATGTCGCCGACCTTCTGCGCGAAGGCGATCGCCCGCTCGCGCATGTTGGGATCGTCTGCGAATAGTTCGCCGTACTGCTTGAGCGTCGAGCCGCAGCCTGCCGCGTTGATGATGATCGTATCGACGTTGTGCCGCTCGAACGAGACGATCAATTTACGCGCGAAGTTCTTCGCTTCGTCCGCACGGCCGCCGTGCAACGAGAGCGCGCCGCAACAGCCTTGCGAGACCGGCACGAGCACGTCGCAGCCTTCCGCCGTCAACACGTCGATCGTGGCGTCGTTCACGCCCGGGAAGAAGACGCGCTGCACGCAGCCAGCGACCATCGCGACGCGCTTGCGCGCGGTCTTGGTTTTCGCCGGATAGAACGCCGCGAGTCTCTGCTCGCGCGCGACCGGCGGCGAGAGCGCTTCGAGTTGCGCGAGCCGAGCCGGCAAAAAGCGCAGGAGGCCTGACCGGCGCACGAGCGCCTGCAATCCGCTCTTGGCATACAGCCCGAGCGGTAACGCCATGAGCCGTAAGCGCTCCGGATACGGAAACAGCGCGTAGATCAGATTGCGAAACGCCTTGTCGAGCGGCGTGCGTGCGTACGTCGTTTCGATCGTCGCGCGCGTCGACTCGATGAGTAAATCGTATTGAACGCCCGAAGGACACGCGGTCATGCACGCCATGCAACCGAGACACGCATCGAAGTGCGAGACCGTCGTATCGTCGAGGGCGATCACACCGTCTGAAATACCTTTCATCAGATCGATGCGTCCGCGCGGCGAATCCATCTCATCGCCCCACGACGTATACGTCGGGCACGCCGGCAGACAGAAGCCGCAGTGAACGCAATCCGAGATCAAATCGACCATCGATCGATCGTGCTCCGGCGCTGGTACGTGATGAGCGGTTGCCACTATAGTCCTCCGACGAAACAGCCTGGGTTGAATCTTGCTTGGGGATCGAAGCGCGCTTTGAGCTGACGCATCAAGCCGAACGACGGCGGCGGCGTGCCCCACGTATCGACCGTTTCGAAGCCGCCGGTTAGAGATTCCGGGAGCGCCTCGATGATGAGAGAACCGCCGCGCGCTTCGAGAACGGCGCGCGCGCGAACGAGTTCGGCTGCCGTGCGCCCGGCATCGCGCGGGGAACCGCCGAGGAACGCGACGCCGAGCGTCGGATACGCTCCCGCCATCGCGCCATCGAGCGTTTGCAGTAGCGGCTCGAGCGTGTCGCGATCGGTTTGCGCGAAGTCCGACGGGCGCGCGATCAAGCGCACGCGTAACGGTGCGATCCCGCGCAGCAGCCGGTCGGCGTCGGCCGAGAGGGCCCAATCGATTTCGTCGACCCGAGCGGCGAGCGATGCTGCGGGCGCGAGGAGCACTTCTATCTGCGCATCGACACCGGCCGCAAAACCTTCGAAGAGAACATCGAGCGTATACCCGCCGCCCGATCCGTCGGACGCTCCATCCGGACCGCTAGCGCGTCGCATGGCAACGATCGCCGCCGGTTCGAGTTGACGCGCCCGCATCGCAAGCACGAAGGACCATACATTTTCACCCGTCAAGCCGGTCGCACGAACGGCGCGCGTCTTCTCCGGCAGCGGGTGGACGCGTAACGTCGCCGTCGTGATGAGCGCGAGCGTGCCGTACGAGCCGACGACGAGCTTCGAAAGATCGAACCCCGCCACGTTCTTCACGACCTTACCGCCCGCGCGCGCCGGCACGCCGTCGGCGCGCACGACGGTGACGCCGAGGATGAGATCTTTGAGCGAACCATAGCGCATGCGGCGCGGCCCGAAG
>CAXTIY010000104.1:0-9779 GCA_964244215.1 uncultured bacterium | reverse complement strand
CTCGCTCAACCTCGCCAACCTGCGCCGGCCGCTGATCGCGACGGCCGCGGTCGTCGGCGCGGGCACCATGGGCACCGGCATCGCGATGGTCTTCGCGAACGCGGGCATTCCGGTCGCGGTACTCGACGTCGATCCGGAACAAGTCGAACGCGGTCGTAAGAGCGTCGCGAAGACGTACGAAGGCCAAGTAAAGAAGGGCCGCATCACCGCGGAAAAAGCGAAAGAACTTATCGAAGCGATCCGCTTCGAAACGGGTTACGCGCAGATCGCAAACGTCGACCTCGTCATCGAAGCCGTATTCGAATCGATGTCCGTGAAAAAAGAAGTGTTCGCGGCGCTGGATGCGGTGCTGAAGCCGGACGCGATTCTCGCTTCGAACACCTCCACACTCGATCTCGACGAAATCGCGCGCGTCACGACGCGGCCGGACAAGGTGCTCGGCCTGCACTTCTTCGCACCCGCGAATATTATGGCGTTGCTCGAAGTCGTGCGCGGCTCACAGACGGCCCCCGAGACGCTCGCGACGGCGATGGCGCTTGCGAAAAAGCTCAAGAAAAAGGGCGTACTATCCGGTAACGCGTTCGGCTTCATCGGCAACCGCATGCTGTTCGATTACATCCGCGAAGCGTCGTTTTTAGTCGAGGAAGGCGCGACGCCGACGCAAGTCGACGCGGCGATTCGGGCGTTCGGCTTCCCGATGGGTCCCTTCGCCATGAGCGATCTCTCCGGCATCGACGTCTTTTATAAAATTAACCAGGAAGCTCCGCAAGCGACGTATCGCCGATCGGAGATCGCCGACCGTTTGTACGAACTCGGGCGCTACGGCCAGAAGACGGGTTCGGGCTTTTTTAAGTACGAGCCGGGCGATCGCAAGCCGCAGCGTGACGAAGAAGCGGAGCGTCTCATGGCGCTCGAATCGGAGCGGCTCGGCATTACGCGCCGTACCGACATCGCGGATAGCGAAATCGTTCGGCGCTGTATGTTCGCACTCGTCAATGCGGGCGCGCAGCTCCTCGGCGACGGCATCGCGCTTCGCCCGGGCGACGAAGACATCGTGTGGATTTACGGATACGGCTTTCCTTGGTTTGCGGGCGGTCCGATGTGGTGGGCGGACACCGTCGGCCCGAAGTCGATCTACGATCAGATCGTGGCGTGGCGCTCGTCGCTCGGCGAGCATTGGATACCCGCGCCGAAATTAGCAGAAGCGGCACAGAGCGGTTCGTTTTCACCTCGTCCTATCGGAGCGTTGAACTAGTGGCGACGGAAGCGGTTATCGTCAGCGGCGCGCGCACGCCGATCGGCAAAGCGTTTCGCGGCGCCTTCAACATGACGCACGGCGCAACGATGGCGGGGCATGCGATCGCGCATGCCGTCGAACGCGCCGGCATCGATCCGAGCGACATCGAGGATACCGTCATCGGTGCGGGTATGCCCGAAGGCGCGACGGGCCATAACCTCGCGCGTAACGCGGCAATCCGCGCGGGATTGCCGCTAAGCGTCGCCGGTACCACGATCACGCGCTATTGCGCCTCCGGCTTGCAAGCGATTTCGACTGCGGCGCAGCGCATCGTCGTCGACGGCGCTCCGGCGATGGTTGCGGGAGGCGCCGAATCCATCAGCCTCGTGCAGCACAGCACGAACCTCAAATTCTTCACCGAAGAATGGCTCATGCGCCATCAGGCCGACCTCTTCATGCCGATGATCGAGACGGCCGACCTCGTCGCAAAACGTTACGACGTCTCGCGCGAAGCGCAAGACGCGTACGCCTTGCAAAGCCAGCAGCGCACCGCCGCGGCACAGCATGCCGGGCGTTTCGATAGCGAGATCGTGCCGCTGCCCTCGTATAAATACGAAGAAGATAAGGCGACCGGTACTATCCGCGAAGTGATGTTCACGCTTTCCAAGGACGAGGGTAATCGCGAAGATACGAGCCTCGAAGGGCTCGCGAAGCTCAAGAGCGCGAGCTTTATGAATCCCAAGTCGTCGATTACGGCGGGCAATGCGTCGCAATTATCGGACGGTGCGGCGGCACTCGTCTTAACGAGCTACGATTACGCACAGAAGCACGATCTCACACCGCTCGCCTACTATCGCGGCATGGCCGTGGCGGGATTACGACCGGACGAAATGGGGATCGGCCCCGTGTATGCCATTCCGAAACTGCTCGCGCGTCACGACCTGACGGTCGACGACATCGACCTTTGGGAGCTCAACGAAGCCTTCGCCGTGCAAACGCTCTATTGCCGCGATCGCCTGCACATCGACAACGAGAAGTTTAACGTCGATGGCGGCGCGATTTCGATCGGGCATCCCTACGGTATGAGCGGCGCACGCATGGCGTTGCACGGCATCATCGAGGGCCGCCGACGCAAAGCGAAATGGCTCGTCGTAACGATGTGCGTCGGCGGCGGCATGGGCGCGGCCGGCTTATTCGAGTTGATTAACGACTGACCTATCGGGCTCTGCGTCGACATGAGGAATGAAGAGGGGTAACCTCGTAAATTGGAGGTTCGCGGTACCGCATTTCTCGCGCCGCGGGTTCGGAGCATTCGATGGAACCAGCAAGAACGGCCCTCATCTTGATCGAGTACCAGAACGACTTCACCTCACCCGGCGGCTCGTTGCACGACGCCGTCGCGGGCGTTATGGACAGTTCGCATATGCTCGCAAACACCGAGCAAACCGTGCGCCGCGCGCGCGAACTCGGAGCGACTATCGCCTTCGTTCCGATTTCTTTCACCGAAGATTACCACGAGTTGACGGCGCAGCCGTACGGCATCCTTAAGGGCGTCGTCGATAGCAAGTCGTTTCGGCAAGGCACCTGGGGAGCGGCGATCGTCGACGTTCTCGAGCCGCAGCCGGCCGATATCGTGGTCGAAGGGAAACGCGGCCTCGACGCCTTCGCGAGTACGAATCTCGATTTTATTTTACGTAGCCGCGGCATTACGACGGTCGCTCTCGCCGGATTCTTGACCAACTGCTGCGTCGAGTCGACGATGCGCACGGCGTACGAAAAAGGTTACGACGTCATTACGCTCACCGATTGCACGGCCACGCTCAGCGAAGACGAGCAACGCTTCGCCGTCGAGAAAAACTTCCCGATGTTTTCGCGCCCGGCGACGCACGACCAATTTCTTTCCGATCTCGCGGGAGAGAAAGTGCTCGCCGGCGCCGGACGCGGTTACTCCTAAACACCTGGCGCGGAGGCGCTCCGCTTAAGCGTGCGCCTTCGCTTCGCGATATTCGGCGATGTGCTCGTAGACGTGGTCCGGGAACTTGAGATCGCGGTACACGTTGCCCGCATCAGGATCGTCGATATCGGGAATGATGGGAAACGGCTGCTGCGCTTGGTACTCGAGAATCTTGGCGCGCTTCGGCGGGCTGTAATCGGCCGCTTCGACCTGCGCCACGAGTGCCCGCGCATCTTCATCCGAGAAGTCTTTATCTTGGCGTAAAGCGGCGACCACGTCGTCCGTGCTACCGAAATGGCGAGCGATCATCGCGAAGACGAGGCGCCCGTAATGACCGATGTCTTCGCCGCGGTCGAGCGCGTCGAGCAGGTGAGCCATCATGGAATTCGTGCGTAATTCTTCAAACATGGCGACGTTCTACCCGAACGTACGTTCGTATAAACGGGTGAAGCGAGGCTATTTAACGAGCGGCAACACGTCGCTCGGGGCGATCGGATATAGACCGAGCACGAGCGTCGCGACCGCGCAGATGCCGACGCCGATCCAAGGCAGCATACTGCCGGGTACGACGCGCCGGCCGATTTCCGCTCCCGTCGTGCGGGCGTACATCGCGCGAACGATCTTAAAATACGCGTACGCGGAAATCGCCGTCCCGATGATGAGCAGCACCGCAAGCCACGCATAACCGCTATCGACGGCCGTGGCGAGAATGAGAATTTTTCCGGTAAACCCGGCCGTGGGCGGCAAGCCCGCGAGGCTGAGTAGAAAGAACGTCATCGCGGCCGCGAGTACGGGTTGACGATAACCGAGCCCGGCATACGCGCCGAGATTCGTGCCTTCTTCTCGCTGCCGCGATAGCAACGCGACCACGGCGAACGCGCCGAGATTCATAAACGTATACGCACCGAGATAGAAGATCGCGTAACGCAAACCGAGCGGCGAGCGCCCGGCAAAGGCCGCGACGATGTAGCCGACCTGCGCGATGCCGCTGTAGGCCAAGAGCCGTTTGATATCCGTTTGCGCGAGCGCCGCCACGTTGCCGACGATCATCGATATGGCCGCCACGATCCAGAGCGGGATAAGAATCGCGTGCGCCGCTTGCGGTGTGAGCGCGGCGTATGCGAAGCGCGCGAGCACGGCGAGCGTGCCCGCTTTCGTGACGACGCTCATGAACGCCGTAACGGGCAACGGCGCACCTTCGTAAACGTCGGGCGTCCACGTATGAAACGGTACGAGGCTCAGTTTGAAACAGATGCCGACGAGAAAGAGACCGCAGCCGAGATCGAAGAACGGCACGGACGCCACGGGCCCTGAGAGCGCGGCTAGCGCGACGCTGCCCGTCGCGCCGAATAAAAGCGCCATGCCGTAGAGCATGAACGCCGACGCCGTCGACGATAGGATGAGATACTTTAACGCCGACTCGCGGGCGGCCGGGCGCGGCGCGAGACCGCATAAGCAATAGAGCGCGAGCGAGAGCAATTCGAGGCCGAGGAACACCGTCATGAGGTTGCCGGCGCCCGCCATGAGCATGGCGCCGCTCGTGCTCCAAAGCATGAGCGCGAACGCACCGCCCGCCTGATCGTCGCGACCGAGACCATGCGCGAGCAAGAGCGAAAAGATCGCCCCTACGATCGCGATCTCTTCGAAGACGATCGTGAACCCGCCCTGGATAAACGCGCCGCCGAACGCGGCGTATGGATGGCCCCAGCCTTGCAGGCCGAGCACCGCCGCGGCGATCAAGCCGACTATCGCGATCGCAAGCGATGCCCGCCGGCGAAGCGCCTTCGGCAACGTCAGATCCGCGAGCAACACGACGAGCGCCGTCAATCCGACGAGCGTGGTCGGCGCGACCGCAGCCCAATCGGTTCCGCCGAACGGAATAACGAGCGGCGCGGTCATTGAAACGCCTGCGCGGTCATCGCGGCAGCCGCGGCGGCCGAACTCTGCAGCACGGGCCCGGGATTGATGCCGAGCAGCACGATCGCGACGACGAGCGGCGCGAGGGCGATCAGTTCGAGCGGCGACATGTCTTCGCGCTCCGGCAAATCGCCGAGTTCGGGCCCATTCATCACGCCCTGCAAAACGCGCAGCATATACGCGGCCGCTATAACGATCGGCACGAGCGCGAGCAGCACGGCCCAAAGATAACCCGCCGAAAAGAGCCCGGTGAGAATAAGTATTTCCCCCGCGAAACCGCAGAGACCCGGTAACCCGAGTGCCGCGAGCGCGACGACCGTGAGGCCGCCCGCGAGCTTCGGGTTACGCGTGCCGAGGCCGCCGAGCCGCGAAAGCAAGCGCGTATCTTCACGTAGTTCCACCTCGCCCATCACGCTGAAGAGCCCGGCGCTGAACAAGCCGTGCGCGAGAATGTAGACGACCGCGCCACCGAGCGCGAGCGGACTGAAACTGAAGACCGCGAGCAGGATCAAACCGAGATGGGAAAGCGACGAGTACGCCACGACGCGCTTCACGTCGTCCACGGCGAGCGCCGCAAAGGCGCCGTAGAATAGTGCGATGAGCCCGAGCACGAACATGACGGGGGCGGCGGCATGCATGGGACCGGGCAACAGGGCGCTGCCGACCACGATGAAGCCGTAGAGCCCGGCTTTGGATTGCACGGCACTGACTACCGCCGCCATCGGCGCCGGCAGATCCGCGTACGTGTCGGGCATCCACGTGTGCAGCGGCCAGACCGGCGTTTTGATAAGGAACGCGAATGCGAATCCGATGAAGATCCAAAACGACCACGTATCGGAGATCGCGGCGAGCGTGCCCGGGTTCGCCCCGATCACGTCGGTCGTGCCCTGCTCCACGCCGTATGCGGCCGCCGCGAGCAAGAGCGCGAGACCGCCCATGAGATTGTAGATGAAATATTTCCAAGCCGTAACGCTCGTTTTCGTGGGCGACCACCCGACGAGCGTCAAGAATACCGGCAGCAGCATCAGATCCCAAAAAAGTGCGAATAACAACAGATCGCGCGCGACGAATACGCCCGTCATCGCGCCTTGCAAGACGAGCATTTGCACGACGAAATCGCGTGCCCGCGGGACGCGCGTCACCATCAGCGCACAACCCGTCGAAAGCGTCAGCAGCAAAACGATCCACAAACCGATGGCCCCGAATCCGACGTGAAAATTCGCCGCGAACGGGCGCGAGAGCCAGCGTAGCGATTCGTCGGGCGCGTTCGCGTTCGCGACCGCGACGATGAAGCAGCCGAACGCGACCGCGACTCCGATCCACTTCGCCGTCGCTTCCGCGGAGCGCGGCACGAAATAGAGCGACAAACCCGCGACGATCGGGACGATAACCAGTGCGGCGATCATAGCGACATCAACGCGCGGCGCCGATGACGGCGAAGTACGCGATGAAGCACGCGGTGCCCACGAGCAGCGTCAACGCGTACGAACGCACGAGCCCGTTTTGCAACGCGCGGAAGATGAGACCGAGCGCGCCCGCGCCCCACGCGACGTCGCGCACGCCCGCGTCGATGAAATGCGGATCGACGACGCGCGAGAAATACGTGCCGAGCGCACGCGCCGGCCGCACGATCCCGGCGTCGATCGCCGCATCGAAATAAAATGCGTTTACGAAGACCTTCGGCCGTCCGAGCGATTCGCGCTTGATCGTTTCGAGCGCCGCAATCTGAGCGCTCGGCGCACCGTAGCGCAGATACGCGACGACGATACCGAGCGTCACGAGCACGAGCACGATTAGCGTCGAGACGGTTTCGGGGAACGGCACGGAGGTAGCCGTGATCGTTCCGGATTGGGCGAACAGCGGGTCGAGGTAACGCGCCCACGGGCTCGACGCGCCTCCGATCGCGACGTAACCCGCGATCACGGCGAAGACGGCGAGGATCGCGACGGGCGCGTTCATCAGCCAAGCCGGGGCGTGCGCGTGTGCGACGTCTTCATCGCGGTGCGCGCGGCCGTCGGGGAGAATGCCGAGCTCTTCATCGGCGACGTCGCCGCGATACGGACCGAAGAACGTAAGGAAGATCATGCGGAACATATAGTACGCCGTAACGCCTGCGGTGAGTGCCCCCGCTACGTAGAGCACCGGGTGATTGTGCTCGAGCATCGCGTAGACGATCGCGTCTTTACTGAAGTAACCGCTGAAGCCCGGAAAGCCGATGATCGCGAGCGTTCCGATCAGCATCGCGTAAAATGCGAAGGGCATCCGGCTCGCGAGGCCGCCCATCTTGCGAACGTCCTGTTCGTCGCGCAGAGCGTGGATCACGAGGCCCGACGTCAAGAAGAGTTCGGCTTTAAAAAAGGCGTGCGTGAAGAAGTGCAACACGCCCGCTTGATAGGCGCCCACGCCGACGCCCATGATCATGTAACCGATCTGCGACATCGTCGAATAGGCGAGGATGCGTTTGATATCCCACTGCGAGATACCGAGCACGGCCCCGAGCACCATCGTCAGCCCGCCGACGATGCCGACCAGTTCTTGCGCGGGCGGCGACGAGCTCCAAAGCGGCGCGAAACGCGCGATGAGATAGACGCCGGCCGTTACCATCGTCGCCGCGTGGATGAGCGCGGACACGGGCGTCGGGCCTTCCATGGCGTCGGGCAGCCAGGTATGCAGCGGCACCTGCGCCGATTTCGCGGCACAGGCGATGAAGAGCGCGAGACAGATGATGAACGTCGGCGCCGCTCCGATCGCCGAAGCCTTCGCGAAGATGGTGGCGTACGTTATCGAACCCGTCGTCGTGAAGAGCGCGAACACGGCGAACATCAATCCGATGTCGCCGAATACGTTGATGACGAACGCTTTGCGCGCGGCTGCTACGGCCGAAGGCCGGTCGAACCAAAAGCCGATCAAAAAATACGATGCTAGGCCGACGAGCCCCCAGCCCACGAGCAAGCCGACGACGTTGTCGGAGAGCACGAGCGTGAGCATCGAGAACACGAAGAAATTGAGATAGGCGAAGAAGCGCGCGGGGGCCCGATCGTTCCACATATAGCCGATCGAATAGATGTGAATGAGCCCGCCGACGCCCGTGATGATAAGCGCCCACAGAAGCGAGAGCGGATCGAGCAGCAGCCCGAATTCGAAGCCCGGAAACCAGCTCACGAGCGGCTGATGCAGACCGCCGCTCGTCGCCGTAACGGTTGTGAAGAGCGAGAGTGTGAGCACGAAGGACGCGAGCACCGTCGCCGAACCGAGCCAGCCGCCGCTCCGTTTGAGTTGCGGTCCCAAAGCCCATAGCGCGAGCGCACCGGCGAGCGGCAAGAGCCAAATCGCGTAGAGCACTATCCGCGCAACCGCGCGACTTCATCGAGATCGACGTTCTTCGCACGCCGAAATACGGCCACGACGATTGCGAGCCCGATCGCCGCTTCGGCCGCCGCCACCGTCACGACCAGAAAGACGAAGATGTGGCCCGCGTTATTCACCCACGCGCGCGAGAACGCCACGAGCGCGAGATTGGCGGCGTTGAACATCAGTTCGATCGCCATGAGCACGATGAGCGGATTGCGCCGCAGCACCACGCCAGCGACGCCTATGAAAAACATCACGGCCGAAAGCGTGATGTAGCTCGAAACGTCGACGCTCACCGGGGGCCCGCTTTAACGATCGGTTCGCGCCCCGCGCTCTTCTTCTGCTGCGGACGGTGGCGCCCGATCGTCGCTTGGGGCGCGGCGTCGCCCGCGAGCATCACCACGCCGATCACGGCGACCATCAAGATGAACGCCGTCACTTCGAACGGCAGCAATTGCACCGTGAAGAGCGCCTTGCCGAAATCGGCGACGCTCCCGAAAACGTCCGCGCTGCCCACGAGTCCGAGCGTCGACGTCGGCACGTGCGCAAGCGGCGTCGGCACGTGCGCGAGCGGATTCGACACGGCGATCCGCGCAGGTAACGTAACGAACGGCTGCCGGATGATGCCGAAGATGAGAAAGCCGAACGCCGCGAGCGCGACGACGATCGCCGGTACCTTCATGCGCGGCAAACGGTTCGGGCCTTCCGAGAAAGGTCCGATACCGCTCGAGAGCAGCGCGATGACGAAGACGAACAACATCAAGATCGCGCCGCTGTACACGAGGATCTGGACGACGGCGAGGAACTCGGCGTTGAGCGTAAAGTAGAGCGCCGCGAGCGCTAAGAAATTCGTGAGCAGCCCGACGACGCTGTAGACCGGGCTTTTCTGCGTCACCGTAAAGATCGCGCTCGCGATTAGGACGATCGCGAGTACGTAAAACAGGATCACTGAAGCGTCAAGCCTTTGGTCTCCGTTTTCATCTTCGCACCGTTGAACGTCGCATCGTAGCCCGTTTCGACATCGACCGTGCTCTTCTGCTCGATCACACGACCGAGGTCCGCGGGAATGCCGTTCGGCCGCTCGTCCGGCGAAACACCCACGCCGCCTTCGGGGGGCACGAGTAAGCGGTCCTTACTGTAAATAAACGAGCCGCGCCGATAGTCAGCCATCTCGAAGCGTGGCGTGAGTACGATCGCGTCCGTCGGGCACGCTTCTTCGCACAGCCCGCAAAAGATGCAGCGCAGTTCGTCGATCTCGTAACGCGCGGCGAACCGTTCGCCCGGCGACCGGCGATCGTCCGGAGCGTTCTCCGCGCCCGT
>CAXTIY010000103.1:0-9797 GCA_964244215.1 uncultured bacterium | reverse complement strand
TTTCATGGGACCCGGTCGAATCGGCTTATTGCAAGTGCGCTTTTGGCGCCGTGCGCGCGTTAGACCCTGCGACCTTAAATCGCGTCCGGGGACCGGTGTACGAGGCCTAACCGGTAATCGGAACTTAGCTCGTGACCACGGGGGAGATCTGATGCATATGGTTGTCGCTCACCGATTGGAGTCCGAGCTGCATATAGCGGCGTCGTAATTTCCATTCGTCGTTCTGTTCGAGTACCGAGGAAGCAATAATGTACGAAAGCAACCATTAGAGTTGCCACGGGGCTTTCGTAGACGTACGCTCACGGTTCGCGACGATGGTCGCTCGATGTTTACGAAGGACTGATCGGGTGAGCAAGCTCGCCTACGAGCGGACGCTTGATCAGCTCGAGCAGTTGCGTTTGGGTCGTGCACTCAAAACGGTTGATTCGCTTCTCGATCGCGCGGCCGGCGGGGAGATTACCACTGCAAATCTGCTCGACCAGCTTCTTAGCGTCGAGCTTGCGGTACGACGCGAACGCAGCATAGCCATGCGCTTAAAGCTCGCGGGGCTAGCCGCGGTAAAGCCGCTCGAATAATTCGACTTCGCGTTTCGACCGTCGCTCGACCCAGAGAAGATCCGTGAACTACACACGCTTCGCTTTCTGATGCATGGCCACAACATTGATTTGCTCGGACCACTGGGCTGCGGGAAAACGCCCTTGGGCACCAGTCTCGGACACGCGGCAATCACCGCCGGTGAGCTGCGAACTAGTCAAAATTGGATCGGACTTGGCCGTTGCGGCCTGAACGAAGCGACTTTCGTGCACCGCCGCCAGACCTCGTTCCGAAATGCTTGGGTGACCTTGAACAGTTCCTTCACGGAGAGCCTGTTTTCCGACCTTGATTCAAATCGGATTAGCACATGCACAGTTTGAAACCATACACCCGTTCCTCGACGGAAACGGTCGAGTAGGAAGGCTCTTGATCACGTTCTTGCTGATGAACGGTGGAATCCTGAACAAGCCAGTGTTGTATCTTTCGTATTATCTCAAACAGCACCGCGCCGAATACTACGGGCTATTGCAAGCAATAACATGGCGCCTGGGAAGAATGGCTCGTGTTCTTCTTACGCGGCGTTTCTGAGGTGAGCGCGCAGGCGGCGGAAACGGCTCGCCAGATTCTTAGCCAGAGGGAGGCGATGCGCGCTCAAATCGCGGAAGAGTTTGGACGTGCTGCCGGTAACGGACACCGTGTACTTGAGCACCTTTATCAAAGACCTATTATTTCGGTTAGTGCAGTGCAGACGTTATTGCATATGACGTATCCAGCCGCGAACGCCCTGGTCGAGCGGCTTCAACAAATCGGTGTCTTACGAGAAATAACGGACCAGGCACGCAATCGCCGGTTCCGCTTCGACGCTTATGTTCAACTTTTCGATGATAACCAATAGGCGACCGACCAAGTCCAGGGTGACAACGCGTGCTACTGTATCACGCACTCAGCCCGGCCGCCCGCCGCGCAAACTGGTTCCGAATCGCCGCAGGCGGCTACTCGATTCCCTGCGGTCCAAGTTCGGCGAGAGAGCGTCGCCAAATAGAGAGCGTCGCATAACGCAACGGATTCAAGTGGGCGGGAACCATGCCGATGGAGTATCAGCTCGCCGAATTATCGGCGTTGCACGCGCCGGCGAATCAGTGGCGCTGCGCAACGCGTCGCCGCCATGAATCCGACGGGTAATAGTTTGCAGACATTCCGCAATAGAGGGACGCGGCTTTTCGCCATGCTTGCTCCCGCTGAGCGGCGTCGAAGGGCAAATCGAACATACACCGCCGAGGAACACGGGCTTGGTCGAGGACGTATAAGGGGCGGCGAGCCGCCGCAGTGGATATGATCCCTGTCGGCGACAAAGGACTAGAAGAATGCAGATCATGATCTGGAGCGAAGGGCTCGGCGGTGCCGACGTTCGAGGAGATGCAGGAGCGGCTCGCGCGACGGCTGCGCGAGCGCCGCGAGCATCTGGGCTTTTCTCAAGAAACCGTCGCTAAGGCAGCCTATCTTTCACTGCGGCATTACCAGCGGCTGGAAGCCGGCGAGGGAAACCCGTCCCTGGAAACCATCTGCACGCTAGCGAGCGTTCTGAAGCTTCGCCTGCTGCAGCTCCTCGGATGACCGCGGCGCCTCGACTTGTTTTTGAGTGGACAAACCGCTGCATGGGCTCAGGATATTAGTGCTCTATGCCGCCCGGAACGCTTAGGGGTATCGAAGACTTTTCCGCCGGGGTCATGTTGCGGTTCGAGGTCGCCAGCGGCCGTCAATCGATTCTCAATATTTCTTTGCAATTCGCCGCGCCAAGCGTGTGCCATACAGTTGGCACTGCCCGAGAGTAAGATTGGAACATGAGCAAGCACCAACAAGTCCTGATCGGCGATCGTCTTTACGAAACACAGAAGGCTGCCCTCGACGCGATTTGCACCGTACGTGAAAACATCCTCCGCAACGGCGCTCCATCGATTGAGGAGGATGAATTCCTGCGCGACCTCGTTGCACTGCACCCGAACTCAGATAGGAAAGTGGGTGCCGGAATCAAGCGGTTCGAGGTTCGCCGCGTCTTCCAGAATCTGGGCTTTCACATAATCCGCATCGATGGCACAGACACAGACTTCGGCTTTAAGAAATGCGTGAAGAGCGCGCCTCCGCAGACCGTAGTCCTTAGCGCGATGCGCTACGCGGTTATCAACCAAAAGAATGAGGCCAGAGAGCGCGCTTTCGGCTCGTCGCTTACGCTCATATGTCCAATAACCGGGACGGTTATGACCCGCGAAGATTGCCATGTGGACCACTACGATCCAACCTTCATAGAGCTTGCCAACGCGTTCGCTGCCATGGTCGGCGGCTATCAGAGTATCGTCACAACCTCTCGAGATAGGGATGTTGGGCAACGCCTTCAAGACGCCGCGACAGATGCCGCTTGGTGCGAATACCATGCTGCTAACGCTCATCTGCGAGTGATAAGCAAACCCGCGAATCTCAGCATCGTGCGCCGCAATCGATAACGGGAGTCTACTGTGACAGCGTGATTCGCTCCGAACGCTAGGCCAAGAAAGCAGCCGAGTCTCGACCCGCATGATTGCGAAGTCGGCCGGATATGATCAATGCGCCAATCCACTCACTCTCGCTTAGGTGGCTGCGTCCGAATAGTGGAAGCAACCGGCGCCGCTATGCTCACCCGCTGGCATAATAGATAAGCCCAACTGGAATCACTCTCCTTACCTGCTCGTAACGTTTCCCTTTTGGCGGAATCAGCCGATCGGGCTAGCGTCGTCGCCCGGTTTCATCGGCGACGTTAGCGCACTCTAGTACGTCTCCCAAAGACCTGGCGTGGCGAGTTCCAGAACATGGCAGTCCGGGTCGTGGAAATAGCAGCTACGACCGCCGCGAGGCCATCGTATCTCGCTGACGATCGGGGACGTCGAGTCGCTTGAGATGCGCAAAGCCAGGCATTATAATGGTCCGCGGAAATAGCGAAAGCCATGTGCAGCGGTCCGCCGCCATCATGTCCGGAAATGTGCCATTCGGAAGGCATATCCTCGACTGACTTGCCGCGTGTGCGCGAATGCCTTCTATCAATATCCGGCATACCTCGCGAAGCAAGTAATTGGGGTGTCGATAGTTTCTATCGGCTCGGATCGACGCCACATATTTACGTCGTGTGACGTCGATTGCGTTCATGATAGAAAATGCAGTCGCGTGAAGCTCCTGGCTAGAAATATTATTACTTATCTTTAACGTTAACCGATCTTCGGGTTTCTTCGTCGGCATATCCAACGTCCAATGTTTGTAGGCTATACTCTTTCTTCCAACCGTCAGGTTCGTTCCAAAGCCGTATCAGCTTAGCATCCTGCCATCTTATAATCCTAGGGTACAAGGCGCGGAGTTTTTGTTCACCTGCAGCTTTGCATCGTACGAGCTTTTGCGACTAATCTTATCTAACGCAGGAGTCCTATATCGCTTAACCTCTGCCGATGCAAAACACAGCTCAGCCTCGGCAGAGAAGTTAATGCAGTAACGCGAGCTTAACAAATAAAAGCGACAGTTTCCTTAACATCCCGATCGCTTTACGAGCATGCTCATGAATGACCAAACGTTTTGATTGCCGCAGACGCGCTGTTCATCATCGAGGCGTAAAATGGTGACTCTTGGCGCTCTCGGCTCATAGACGTCCCCATTGAACGCCACGCAGCAGGCTCGTACGGTGTTGCGCGATAACGCCCGTCCCGCGAGCGATTTCGCGGAAGCCCTTGCCTAACGGTATAAGACACTGATCTGCAACTGGGACTTCTTAGCCAACATGAATCCGGAGATTCGAGGGAGTCAGGTGGCTTAACTTTCAACCGGCGGGGTGGGTGCTTTTTACACCGGCGTTAACAACGTTACTGGAATAAGTTAGATGGATGCTATCGCTGGACAATCGCCCTGGCCATGGCGCAGTGGAGATTGAGTGTGTGGGGCGCGCGCCGCCAGATTGGACGTTAGCCGTCGCACGGTCATTTAAAACAGTGGGGCAGACGAGCGCAACAAACGGATAAACTTGCGACGAACCGGGCCAGGTTTAGCCTTACGTATGAACCACGGAAATCGATTCTAGAAGGAAACAATCTGGCCGCTAGTAAAACCAATTTTCGCGTGTTAAACGAAGAAAGTCCCCGTGAGGACCGCTCCGCGATTTTCGAGCGGTGCCCATCGGTTGAGAGAGCGTTGCGCGAGATCGCTGGAACGATGGTCTCGTCATTGTCAACATCGATAAGCGCGACTCCAGATGCCCTTTTTGCAATTGGGAGAAAGTGGATCGATGGCTTCGTTTCGAAGCCGCATCCGGATTTAGGCCGGTCCGGCAACGTGTGTCCATTCGTCGAGGTCTCGGAACAGAGCCACTGCTTATATTTTTCCAAAATGGATGCAGCGGGACTATCGCTCCTCGGCGTCACCCTGGTTTTGCTTGATTTAATCGGTCTTTGTCGGGCCCGCCAACTTGCACTCGATGTTTCGGCCGAGTTGTTCTCGCTCGTAGTGTTCGTAAAGGACGTGCCAACTAGCGATTACTCGAAATTTATTGATCTCGCACAAAAAATTGTTAAGCCGATCTACATGGAGTCGGGATTGACGCTCGGCGCCTTTCATCCCGAAAGCAATATCCCAGGGGCGCATTCCCAAAGCTTTCGGCCAAATAAGTCGGATGCTCCAATGTTTGTCATAAGGGCGCTTTCGCCTCACGACATTCTCTTCATAGACAGAACAGAATCGCCAGCGGTGGTCCGCCGACACGAACTCGAATGTTATATCGATACGCTTGGTGATAAGATGTCAGAGCGACAGAAAACTGCTGTTTCGGCCAGATTGTCCGCTCTCCGCGTGAACGTCTGAATGCATCATGCCACTCTGAAGACATATTGATCGAGCAGATAAGTTTTTAATATTCATTGGAGAAGACTTGACCTAAGAACGGCTCTAGAGCCGCTCGAAAGGTTAACGTTGATTTAGCACAAAGTGGAGGTGCCCGGTCGTTAAGCCACGGGCATTGCGACTTTGAAACGCGCGTCGCAACTTTTGGCAACAGGCGAAGGTGCTGTAGTTTGGCCAGTAATCGGTGCGGGCGAACTTCGCTGTATCTTTGTGCCATGAGCGCGCCGCGGCACGGGCTGCTTCTCGGGTTCACAGCGCGATATGTGCATCGCCCGTTGCGGACGCTAGCGTGAACTTTCCGCGAAACGCTTTATCCGGCAGCTTGGCTAGACGCGAGAAGTGGAACTCGATGTGATTGTTATACGCCCACTATTGGCGCGCTTCCGATGTTAAGTCTGTTTCTTGATCGCATCGGATCACAATCAGTGCCCCACGTATTTCGACGAGACGAGTGAGAATGCCGACGACGTCGCACTCGAAGGCCCATTGAGACATCAGTGCTACCCATTCTCGCGTGAAGGTATCGGCGACGTGAGGAGGATCAGTCGTTCACGCATGAAGTCGGCGTGACGACTGTAAGTTTGAGTGCCTCGCCGATGAGTGCAACCTCTGCGGCATCAGCATCGCCAGCAGACCTACCGTGAAGAAGTGCCTGTTCCGCGAAGTTCATCTCTATCTGGTTTTCGCTTAACCCGGGTGAAGAGGACGATCGCAGATGTTCACGCTTTTCGATAGCCTTCGTTGATGGACAACTTTGCCGCAAGCCCTCCTACTCATCGAGCGATGGCGACTCCATTATAACGCTAACCGCCCGCACATGGCAGTCGGCGGCTCGGCGCCTGTCGAGTTCTTTGGTAATTCTACACGAGCACTATGTTCATACTTTGGCTCCGGCGCAAGGCATGCGAAGAAGGTAGCAATGGGACTAACCAGAGAACCGCTTGTACAACGCAATGGCTTTTCTTAAGGCGATCTTCGACGGCAACGAGCGCGAGGTAACGCGCTTACGCCGCTTGGTTGTTAATGCCAACGCACGCGAATCAGAAATTACGGCGCTTTCCGACGATGAATTGACGGCGAAAACGGTCGAATTCCGGGCGGAGATCGCTGCTGCGGGCGGCCCGGACGAGCAGCGCGCCGCTCTCGATGCTATACTGCCGGAGGTATTCGCGGTCTGTCGCGAAGCCGCGAAGCGCGTACTTAACCTGCGGCCTTTCGATGTGCAGATGATGGGCGGTCAGGTTCTCCACGAAGGCAAAGTCGCGGAGATGAAGACGGGCGAAGGTAAAACTCTGACTGCCACGCTCGCGGTATATTCAAACGCGCTGCTCGGCCGCGGCGTACACGTCGTTACGGTTAATGATTACCTCGCGCGGCGCGACGCCGAGTGGATGGGACCGCTATACAAGTTCCTCGGCTTGACCGTTGGGGTTATTCAGCACGATCTTCCTGCGCCGGAGCGTCGCGCTGCGTATGACTGCGACATCACTTACGTCACCAACAACGAACTTGGCTTCGACTACCTACGTGACAACATGGCCTGGAATCTGCAGGACACGGTGCAGCGCGAACTGTTCTTTGCAATCGTCGACGAGGTCGACTCGATCCTGATCGACGAGGCGCGCACGCCGCTTATCATCTCCGGCCAGGGTGAAGATGCGACTGACCTGTACAGTAAGTTCGCGCAGATCGTGCCGTGTTTAGTGAAGAACGAGGATTTCACGGTCGACGCAAAAGCGCATGCCGTTCCAGTGACCGAAAAAGGCGTCGCTAAAGTCGAGAAGATGCTCGGTGTCCGGAATCTGTACGATCTCCGCAACCTCGAACTCGCGCACCAGTTGAACGCCGCGCTGAAGGCCTGGAATTTGTTCCACAACGAGCAGCAGTACATCGTAGAGAATGGCGAAGTCATGATCGTCGACGAGTTCACGGGCCGATTAATGTACGGCCGGCGCTTCTCCAATGGCATACACCAGGCAATTGAAGCTAAGGAGCAAGTGAAGGTTCTTGGGGAGGACCAGACGCTGGCGACGATTACATTCCAGAACTACTTCCGACTCTATAAGAAGCTTTCAGGCATGACCGGCACTGCCAAGACCGAGGAGCGCGAGTTCCACGACATCTATGGTCTCGATGTTGTCGTAATCCCGACGAACCGTCCCGTCGCGCGTGACGACCGGGCTGACATCGTCTATAAGAGCGAAAAGGCGAAGTTCGAGGCGGTCGTCGATGAGATCATCGTTGAGCACGAGCAGGGCCGTCCGGTGCTTGTCGGCACGCGCTCGATCGACAGAAGCGAGCGGCTCGCAACGCTGTTGCGAAATCGCGGCATCGAGTGCGCGGTACTGAACGCCAAGTATCATGAGCGCGAAGCCGAGATTATCAGGGACGCGGGAGTCTCCGGCGCGGTGACAATCGCGACGAACATGGCCGGACGTGGCGTCGACATCCGACTGGGCGAGCAGATTCCCGAGCTGGGTGGTCTGCACGTCATTGGGACCGAGCGTCACGAGTCGCGCAGGATCGACAACCAGTTGCGGGGTCGCTCCGGAAGGCAGGGCGATCCGGGTTCGACCCGGTTTCACGTGTCGCTCGAAGACGAGCTGATGCGGCTTTTCGGTGGCGACAGGATCAACAACGTGATGAACCTCGTCAGGTTCAGCGACAAGACGCCAATCGGAGCGAAGACGATTTCGCGATCGTTCGAGCTCGCGCAGTCAAAGATGGAAAACCACAACTACGAGATCCGTAAGCAGGTTCTCGAGTACGACGACGTGATGAACAAACAGCGCGAGATTATCTACGGCGAGCGTCGTAAGGTTTTATATGGCGAATCGATGCGCGAGTTCATGCTGAAGGCGGTCGAGGACAAAGTCGTGCAAGCCGTTAATACACATGCGCCGGAGAACGCGCACCCGTCGGGGTGGAAACTGACCGAGATTCTCAACGAACTCGAATTGATCTTTCCGACTCGGAAGTCGATTTCCGAAAGTGCTCTCGAGAAACTCGATCGCGACGGGATGAAAGCGCGGCTAAACGAGCTTGGCGTCGCTGCCTACGAGTCGAAGGAAGCGGAAGTCACGCCGGAATTGATGCGCATCATTGAATCGCAGTACATCGTGCTGCCGATTATCGACCGCATGTGGGCCCACCACTTGTACGTAATGGACGCGCTAAGAATCGGGATCGGGTTGCGCGGCTACGGCCAAAAAGACCCGCGCGTCGAGTACGAAAAAGGGGCGTACGAGATCTTCGAAGATCTCAAGAACAACATTGCGGACGAAGCGATTAAGGCGGCGTTCCAAATCGTTGTTGAGTATCCGAATCTGGACGCGCCGCAAGTCGCGGTGCCTTAGGCGGGACCGGACGGTGCGTCGCAAGCGTCGCTTGGCTTCCTACCGGCGGGCGGCGCTCAATCGAACGCCGTGACGGCTCTTTCGGAACGTCAACGGAGAGTTCTAATCGCTGGTATTTTCGGTGCGTCGATGGCGCGTTTGAGGCTCCTGTGGTAAGGCAACTTAATCTGTCGGTGAGCCTCGGTCCCGTATTGGCAATCGGTTCAGTACCTTCTTGCGCAGCGTGAAGCGTGAGCCGCATGATGGCGTAGAATCCGTCACGCTAAGCGAGTGCTTAGGTTCGGTTGCGTTGCGGCCTTGTCGCGAGCTCGTCGGCTACGTTACGAGCGCAATGGCACGGGGTGCTGTGATGCTGACGACTCAACTACGCGGTGCCCACCAGTGGTCCGGTGGGCACCGGCGGCGCTTGCACATCTGGCCGCCGCCAGCTCCACGCCTGACCAATCGTTGGCAACCTTCCGGCCACCAAAGGTGCGAAGTCGCCCTGGCACGCGCGGATCATACGGATTGCTACGCGCGCCAACAAATTGGGCATTGTCCGCTGCTCGTCATTTTGGCGCCCGCCGAAGGAAACGTAGCCATTTCGCGATTGCAGGAAGCTGAGGATTGTCGGCGCACAGTCGTTTTATGGCACTCAGTTATAATCAAAACGGAGGGCTTGTAGTGTATCGTTGGCCATAAACCTCATTCCGCTGTAAAGCTCGCCTCCTCGAGGGCGTGCACCTCTGCTGGAAACTGTTGCTTCTCTTTTTTGCTTCGAACACCATGGAGGACCTTAACGTGAGTTTCTTCTCTTGGATCCTTTCGCTAATCACATTCGGCGCAGTGGGACACGCTGGCCACAGCGCCACCGCCCCATCGGTGGCTAAGCCGGATTTAGTTAAAGACACTGCTTGTGCACAAACCCTAAAGAGCACGCAGGCGTGCTCCTGGTAAAGGCTAGAAATGGCACGCATTAACGAAGTTGCGGGCTCTTAAGTTTGAGCTTGAAATTGTAAGTTG
>CAXTIY010000102.1:0-9800 GCA_964244215.1 uncultured bacterium | reverse complement strand
GCCGCCGGGGGTCGTGGCGCTCGGCGGCGGTGCGGTCACCCACGCCCCGACGCGGGCCCTGCTCGCAGCGCACGCGCTACGGGTCTTTCTCGATATTCCGCCGGAAACGCTGATCGCACGGCTCGCGCGTTCGCGCACGGTACGCCCGGTAGTCGGCGACGCGCCGACGCTCGATAGAATTCGCGAATTGCTTGCGGAGCGCGAGCCGCTCTATCGCGAATCGGAATTGATCGTACGCGGACCGCATCGCACGCAAGCGGCGTTCGCGCGCGAGATCGCGAAACGGCTACCGCAATCGTGACGCAACTCGACAGCCTGCCTTATCCTATTGTGATCGGCGACGCAATCGCGCCGCGTGTCCGGGACTTCGTGGCCCACCGCGGGCGGCCGCGCTGCATCGTACTATGCGACCGCAACGTCGCGACGCGCGCCGAACTCATCGCGGCGGCGCTCGGAAAGAAGACGCCCGTCCTCTCGTTCGCCCTCGGCGAGCGGCGCAAAACGCTACGCACCGTGGAAGCCGTGCTCGACGCGCTCGCGGCCGCAGGCGCCGATCGCTCGACGTTGCTCATCGGCGTCGGCGGAGGCGTTGCGGGCGATCTGTTCGGGTTCGTCGCGGCGACGTACATGCGCGGCGTTCCGTTCGTCAACGTCGCGACGTCGCTCGTCGCGATGGTCGATGCGTCGGTCGGCGGCAAAACGGGCGTCGATCTGCGTTCGGGCAAGAATCTGGCGGGAGCGTTTTGCGATCCGGTCGCCGTGTTCTGCGATAGCGCCGCCCTAAGGGCGTTGCCCGACCGGCAATTCCGCGAAGGCCTTGCCGAACTCGTCAAGCACGGTATCATCGAAGGTGACGAAGTTTTCGAAGCGCTCGAAACGCTCGCACCGCATCCGCTGCACAAGTGGCCGTGGGAATCGGTTATCTCCGATTCCCTCCGCATCAAAGCGATGTTCGTCGGCGAAGACCGGCTCGAAGCGGGTTCGCGTGAAGTGCTCAATCTCGGCCACACGTTCGGACATGCGATCGAGAGCGTGACGCAATATCGTACGGCGCACGGCGCGGCCGTAAGCATCGGCTTGCGGGCGGCGGGTTTGCTCGCGCTGCGGACGGGGCGCTTCTCGGGCGCCGAACATCTGCGCGTGCTGTCGCTGCTGACGCTGCTGCGCTTGCCGACCGTCGCGCCCGAAGCCGACATTGATGCACTGGTCGGTGCGATGGCACGCGATAAGAAAGCGCGCTCGGGCACGCTACGCTTCGTGTTGCCGCGCGCCATCGGCGATGTCGAATACGGTATCGAAGTTAGTTCGCGCACGTTACGCACGGTGCTCGCGCGCGTGAGCGACGAGCCGGGCGCCGCGGAGCTGCGCTAACGCCCGCACGCCTCGTCGACGTCTTCGTCGTAGGACGCGTCGCGCGCGTCGAACGCCCGCTGACCTACGCCGTACCGACCGGCCTCGAGATCGCGCTCGGCGATGTCGTGCGCGTGCCGCTCGGGCCGCGCGAAACCTTCGGCTTCGTTATTTCTGACCCGCGCTCGGCGTCGTCCGTGACGAACGGCACGCGCCCGATTGCCGCGCGCAGCGACGGACCGCGCGCCTTCGATGCGCAAGCCCTCGCGCTCGCGCGCTGGATGTCGGCGCGCTATTGTTGTTCGCTCGGCGAGGCGCTCGGTGCGGTCGTGTACGCCGCGGCCGTGCCGCGCATGGTCGACCGCTTTCGCGTCGTCGCGCCGCCGGATTCCGACCGTTTCCCGAGCGTTCCGCCGCGGCTCGTGCGCTTGATCGGCGAAGAATTCGCGGAAGGCTTTACGCTCGAACAGGTGTTGCGTCATCCCGAAGCGCGACGTGCGGGCGACCGGCGTGCCCTCCTCGGAGCGATAACGGCGCTCGTGCGCGGCGGAGCGCTCGTACGCGAACGTCGTGCCGTCGCGCCTCGCATTGCCGCCGCAACGGAGCGGCTCTTGGAAGCAACGGGACTCCTCGCAAGTGGTCCGCGCGTGCGCGCGCTCGTCGCATACACGCGCGAAGCCGGAACGCTGCGGCGTCGCGACGCATCGCTCGCGGGCTTCTCCGCGGCCATCGTCGCGCGGGCGCTCAAGCTCGGCGCGTTACGCGAGACGGTCGTGCCCGCGCATAGCGTTCGCACGCTCGGGCGCCGCGAAGAACAAGACTTCGTCGCAACGGGAGAACAACGGCGGGCGATCGAGGCCATCGCCCGGGACGTCGAAGCCCACACGTTCCGGGAAACGCTTTTGCACGGCATCACCGGCAGCGGCAAGACGTTCGTGTATTTACGCGCGATCGCGCGTACGCTCGAACTCGGGGGCCGCGCGATCGTACTCGTTCCCGAAATCGCGCTCACGCCGCAAACGGCGCGCCGCTTCGAGACGGTATTCGGGCGACGTGTGGCCGTGTTGCATTCCGGGCTCTCGGAACGAGAGCGTTACGAGAGTTGGCTCGCGGCGGCGCGTGGAGAGATCGACGTAATCGTCGGCGCGCGCAGCGCCGTGTTCGCGCCGTTGCCGGACGTGCGCTTAATCGTTATCGACGAAGCGCACGAGCGTAGTTACAAACAGGATAGCGTGCCGCGCTACGATACGCTCGCCGTGGCGCGCGAGCGGGTGCGGCTCGGGCGCGGCGTGCTCGTGCTCGGTAGCGCGACGCCACCCCTTGAAGCCTACCGCGCCGCTCGCGCGGGCGAAATCGGCTACGTGCGACTCGAGCGGCGTGCGACCGAACAAGCGTTACCCCAAACGCACGTCGTCGATCTCGCGGCGGAATTCGAGCGCGGGAACAAACGTATTTTCAGTACGCGCCTCGTCGAGGCGCTCGGCGCGCGGCTCGCCTGCGGCGAAAAGACGGTGTTGTTCGTAAACCGTCGCGGTAGCGCGAACTTCGTACTGTGTCGCGCGTGCGGCGCGGTACCGGAGTGCCGGCGCTGCAGCGTCTCGCTCACCGTTCACCGCGTCGAAGGTCTCTTACGCTGCCATCTCTGCGACGCGCAAGCCGGCATTCCGAGTGCGTGCGCGGCGTGCGGCGGCGGCCCGATTCGCGAATTCGGCCTCGGCACGCAGAAAGTCGTTGAGGTCGCACAAGCGCTCTTTCCGCAGGCACGCATCGTCCGGATGGATTCAGATACGACGACGCGCATCGGCGATCACGCGCGCTTGCTCGAAGAATTCGCGGAACGCGGCGACATTCTGGTCGGCACGCAGATGGTCGCCAAGGGCCTCGACTTCCCGACGGTAACGCTCGTGGGTGTCGTCGCGGCGGATATCGGATTGCACGCGCCCGACTTTCGCGCGAGCGAACGCACTTTCGATTTGATCACGCAAGTTGCCGGACGGAGCGGCCGCGCGCGGCCGGGCGAGGCGATCGTGCAGACGTATTCACCCGACCATCCGGCCATCGCGTTCGCCGCACGTCACGATTTCGACGGCTTCGCGGCGCAAGAACTCGAAGCGCGGCGCGAGCTGCGCTACCCGCCTTTCGCCGAACTCATCTATCTCGGCATTATCGGGCGCAAGCGCGACGCCGTCGTTGCCGCAGCGGACCGCTACGCGGAACTCATGCGCAATCTCGGCGACGTCGAGGTGCTCGGCCCCGCCCCGTATGCGATCGCTCGCGTCAACGATGAATGGCGCTACCGCATCGCCCTCAAATGCGACGACGGCGAAGGCGCGCGCGTCTATTTGCGCGATACGTTACGCGACTTGTCTGTGGCCGACGGGGCCGTGCGGCTCGCGATCAACGTCGACCCGTAACCAGCGTGGCAGCGGTCCGTGCTTTGGCAGAAGAAGATGTTACCGGTTCGAGCATGCCCCAGCTAACGCGAGTATTGAAGTAACCTGCGGTCAGTTCGATCAAGATCGCTCCGCTGTCGTTGACACCGATCGGATACAGCGTGAAATTCGTGTTGGGAATCGCTACACTTAAATCGTGCGTCCCGGAAGCAGCATCCCACGTAAAATAACCGGAGAAGTTGTTGTTGTTGCAAAAATAGGTGCCCAGCACTTCGCCCTTGTTATTCATACTGAGCGGCTCGCCGTAGCCGCCTTTCGGGCAATTTGGGGTGACGAGCGGGATGATCGTAGTTTTTTTCGAGCCGATATCATACACCGCCGGAACCCTTCCTTGGTCTGCATTGTAGAGAATCTGATTGCGATCGTTAAACGCGACGGGGGGAAGACCGTAGATAAAGCCGTCGGTAGCGTTCAAGCTGATGGGCAGATCGACGAGCGACGCGGGGTTTCCCAGACTGTAGAGGGCGAGACTCGCGGAGGTGTCCGTCAGCGTGAATGGATCGTAACCCAAAATTTCGTTTAAATCGTTAATAACGCAGCCGCCGAACGGGCACGGCGGCGTCGCATAACGTAAAAACGGTAAGAGATAGTGAACGCGGGTCACACTCGAAGCGGGCGCCTGCACTTGGGCGAGGTAGCCGCCGCCGCCCGTCGCCGTAAAGTATTGTTGGCCGGAAAGGTCGGTCGTTCGAACGGGCACGAATAAAGCCGAGACGAGCGAGGTTCCATTATTGTTGATGCCGAGCACGACCGAATTTTCGTAGCCGTAATAGACGATCGGCGTTCGCGGCGTGACGGCGAAGGCGTAGCGGGACCCTGCGTATGGGTTACCGGTCGTGCCGCCGATTTGATAGCTGCCGCCCGCGTCCTTATCGCTGATCGACGCGACTTCACAGTCGACGTATTGCGTGGCCGCCGACGGAATCGGCAAGCGGCTAAACGAGCCGGAATCGTAGACGTAACATCCGGTCGCGCCGTAGCCGGCCACCTGCCCCGTATTGTTGAAGGCCACGGGTTCGGAGTTCACGGTCGGAGCGCCGAAGCTCACGATCGTATAGGCCGGCGCCGCCGCGGCGCCCGACGGTAGCCGGCTCGGCCGCAAACCGGGACGTTGCCGCGCGAGGGGAATTCGGACCGAACCGCTGCCGGTCGGCGAAGCGCCGAGAAGCGAAGCCGTTTGCGCTTGCGCTCCGGCGCATGTCCAGAACAGCGTGACGAAGGCGGCGGCGACACGGATGAACTTAACGTGCATCGGGAGCTTTCTTGAGATTGGACGCGTGCGCTCCGGTGCCGGCAAGCGGGTCGAGCGTGCCCCAGTGCGTGGCGCCGGCCGCAGTTTGCAGCGACACGAGAATTTGCGCGTTGTCGTTGATGCCGAGCGGCTTGATGCTATACGCATTGACGGGGATCGCGGCACTGAGATTTTGGGTGCCGTGCACCGGATCCCACGTCCAATAGAAAGCTTTTTGCTTGCAATACGAGGTGAAGCCGAGCACCGCACCGGCGTTATTGAGCGAGATCGGGAAATAGTGTTGGCAGCTGGTGCCGGCGACGGGGGGAATTATGGTGACGGCACCCGTGGCGACGTCGTAGAGGTTTGCCGAGATCGGATACGTGTTCGGGTCGACGTAGGTCTGTCGGAAATACAGGATTTGATTCGCGTTATTCATCGAAACGAGAAACACGGGGCTGAGCGAATCGAGCCCGTAGAGCGATGTCAGCGAACCCGAGCCGATCGAGTAGACGCCGTAACTGCTGCCGTAGTGGCGTTGCAAGTTACCGTATGCGCCGTCGTAGCCCAGAACGTTTCCGGAGTCGTTGATGCTACAGCCACCGAACGGACACTGTGGGAGCGGCTCGCCGTCGTGTTGGAAACTCGGCGGGAGCAGTTGCAGCGGATCTAAACAGAAGCTCTTAAAACTCACGCAACCCGCTTGCAAAATGTTCATGAACTCAGGCGGTGCCGTAACGAACATCGGCCCCGGAAAGGCGTAATAATCCGTTCGAACGAACGAATAGCCGACTGCCGTACCGCCGCGGTTTACTCCATATAACGCAGCGGGAAAGTGATCGTAGTACGGCACGAGTTTCGATGTGCCGCTCGCGTCGACGTGCGCGCTAAATGCATCCGTACCGTCGTGGTGATCGTCCCTGAAGCTGCCGACGACCGTATACGTACCTGCCGTCGGATCGGCGGAGTTCATGCCGTACGGCGAGCAGGCCGTAACGATGAGTGAAGGCGCGAGATCGACGTATTTGCTCCCCGTCCACAGTAGGCAACTCTGGTCGATATGGCCCACCGTTGGATCCGCCTTCGCTTTACGCGCGGCGATGCCGTAGATCTGACCCGTGTTGTTGAAACCCAGCGGTGCCGATGAAGAATATGTGCCGGCCGCCGGCATACCGTCATCGGTTATCGCGTACGTGGCGGCGATCGCGTCGGAACGCGTACGCACGTCGATGGACGGTCGCGCGGCGGAAGCGGGTGCGCCCTGCGAAAGCACGAGCGATACGCCCATCGCAGTAGCGAAAAACCGACTAATACCTAACATGCAATCGGCCTTCCTAAAAAAAGATCGAAAGACGGTGGCGCGGGAAAAACACGGCGATTCGTTTTCTCAAACTTATTGCTCGCCGATTCGGGTACCCGTATTACGCCCGACGATAGTACGCCAGTGCAGCTGTTGTTCCGAACCGAACGAGCGGACTATTCGCGTTACGCGTAGCTCCGAAAGAACGCGTACAGAATAGCAATGTAAAGATTTGGATGGCCGCTTCGCGATTGCACGTGGGAGCAATGCGCGCGTCCCGTAGTTCGACGTAAGCGTCGACGCGAAGCCGAGTTGGGAGCAATTTATTGTGAGTTGGTGGCCTCGTAGCTTACGTTTCGAGCTTGTCGGTAACTTTAATTTGTGTGGCACCATGCGCGATAGCGTTCACAGAGAAGGTCCCCGAGGCAGCGCCGTCAAGACCCTGCGGGTTAGTCTGTAAGTACCACACGTCGTCATCAGGCCCAATATTGATGAAACCCTCGCACGTATTATCGACGATCGTCGGCTCACATGGCCCGCTGAAACTTTTAACGACGTCGTTTAATGCGCCCGTTGCTTCAGCAAGAGTAGTACGTGGCGGCGGCACGTGTTCCGAAGTCGGATGCGCGGCTATGCCGCGTCGCGCGGTCGTGCGTTGCTCTGGTGGTCGTGCCTTCGACATGCTCGCGCCTGGGTATACGAACGTCGTAACACACGCGCGACTGGAGTATAGCGACATGGCATTAAAAGACGACAACGATCCCGATCGCAACGACGACGATCATCCCGAAGCATTGCCCGGCGTGGCGACACCCGACCAAACGCGCAGCGACGGCGCGATCGAGGATCCAGGTACGCTCGCCCGCGCCGCGACCGCGGGCATTACGGAAAATCGCAAACGCAAGGGTAATCTCACGGGCATGTGAGCGCGGTTCGCATCTGCGGGCGGGCAAGCGTCGTTGACGTCGAGCCCGTCGCGTTCGCGAGCAATTGCTCTTGCGAGGGCACGAGGGAGCGCTAAGCGCATCCCGTAGCTTAGCGAGATGATCGACGGTAAAGATCGAAAGACGCAGGGGAGCGGCCACCAGACGTCCGCCGCGCCCGCAGAATCGAACGGTCTCGATCCGCTCGGCATTAACGCGGCTGCCTTCGACGTTTGGAAGGCTATGGTCACGCAGCCGCAAGCGCTCTTAGACACGCAGCGTCAACTCGCGGATGCTTGGATGCGCGTAGCGACGCAAGCCCTCGGCCCGGCGCCGGCCGTGGCGAACGCGGCGCCCGTTATCGAACCCGCGCGCGGCGATTCGCGCTGGAAGCATCCTGCTTGGCGTGACAATCCGATGTTCGACGCCTTGAAGCAGGGCTACTTACTCGCGACGCAAGCCGTCCTCGATGGAATCGACCGGACGCCCGACGTCGACGAAGCGACCAAAGCGCGCGTGAAATTCTTCGCAAAACAGTTCTGCGATGCGATGAGCCCGACGAATTTCGCATTTCTCAACCCGGCCGTCATCGAAGAGACGATTCGCACCGGTGGCAAAAATCTCGAGCACGGCGTGCGCAACGTATTCGACGATATGCGCGATAACGCCGGGCGGCCGGCGCTCGTCGACAAAGCCGCGTTCGTCGTAGGCAAGAACGTCGCGGCCAGCGCCGGCGCCGTGGTGTTCCGAAACGAACTCATCGAAGTCTTACAGTATGCGCCCACGACCGAAAACGTGTACGCGCGGCCGCTGCTCATCGTGCCGCCCTGGATCAATAAGTTTTACGTTCTCGATTTGCAGCCCGCAAATAGTCTCATTAAGTACGCGACCGATAACGGCATGCAAACCTTCATCGTCTCGTGGCGTAATCCGAGCGCCTCCCACGCGCACCTCGACTTCAACGATTATCTCGATCAAGGCGCGCTCGCAGCGGCGGAGGTGGTCGCCGCGATCGCCGGTAGCGACGACGTCAACCAGATCGGCTATTGCATCGGCGGTACGTTGACGGCGATGGAACTCGCCTATCTCGCGAAAGCCGGCAGGCGACCCATCAACGCCGTCACGTTCTTCGCAGCCCTTACCGACTTTTCCGAAGCGGGCGAGATCGTTAACTTTCTCGGGCCCGAAGCCACCGCTTTCATCGGCAAGAAGACGGCGCAGGCGGGCGTGCTTCCGGCGAGCGACATGGCCGACACGTTCAATATGCTACGCGCGAACGACTTAATCTGGAACGTCGCCGTCAATCGCTATCTGCTCGGCAAAGAGCCGCCCGCCTTCGATCTGCTCTACTGGAATAGCGACGCGACGCGGCTCCCCGCCGCCATGCACGCGTATTACATCGAAAACATGTACGGCCGTAACGCGCTCGCCAAAGGCGAACTCTTCCACCGCGGCGTGCCGATCGATCTGCACGCGATCGAGAACGACGTCTATTGCGTCGCCTCGCAAGAGGATCACATCGCGCCCTGGCGCTCCGTGTACAAGATGACGCAGCTTTTCGGGGGCAGTACGACGTTCCGGCTCGGGCACTCGGGACACATCGCGGGCATCGTCAACGCGCCCGCGAGCGGCAAGGGCAGCTATTACGAAGCGGGCACCAACCCGCCGTCGGCCGACGCCTGGCTCGAAGGCGCCGTCGAACGTGCGGGTTCGTGGTGGGACGATTGGCTGCTGTGGCTCGCGGACCGTTCCGGCGCCCAGAAGTCGGCGCCGGTCGCCCTCGGCTCCGAGGCCTTCCCGCCGCTCGAGCCCGCTCCCGGAAGCTACGTTCTCGAGAAGGCGTGAGCGACTCGGGCGGGCTCCTTGCGAGCCCGCGCGCTTATTTCTTCGCGCCGCTCTTCTTGCGGGCGGTGCGGCTCGTCGTCGGGGCGGCGGCCGCTGCGGCCGCGGCGATGGCGGTCACTTTGATCGCCTTGACGAGGCGCGATTTCTTGCGAGCGGCCTTGTTCGGATGGATGATGCCCTTCTGCGCGGCCTTGTCCAGCTGACTCTCGACTTTGGGCGCCGTCGCGGCATCGCCGGAATTCTTGGCCTTTTTGAAAAGCGTCTTCAAACGCGTCTTGACGTCCCGATTGCGCAGCTCGCGCTTCTCGGATTGACGGACCCACTTTTCGGCGGCTTTGATGTTCGGCAAGGAGGTCTCCAACAAGAATGGCGAGCGAAACGCGCGAACCGGGCGGTCCGCAGGCACGCGCGGCATCATAGCACACGCGAACCGGAACGTCCAGCCGCATGACGTCCGTTGCCGCGGAGACGACGGAACTGCTGCCCGACCTTCGCTTCGGTCGAGCCCCGCTACCCGCGCCCGCGCCCGGCTTCGATCCCGCGGGCGATGCTCGCGTACTCATCTTTCCCGGCACGGCGTCACCCGCGCCGTATCCGGTACCCGGCGCGCAGACGCTCGGCTCGCTCGAAGCGGGGCAGCGTTTCGTGCTCCGGCTGCCGGCTATTTGGAACGGAAAACTCGTGGTGTGCGGCACCCC
>CAXTIY010000101.1:0-9937 GCA_964244215.1 uncultured bacterium | reverse complement strand
AGACGGGCGGCTTCAACGCGAGCGCGATCGGCACGAGCACGCTCAGCATACCGTACTCACAAGGATACGCCGCGCTGAACTACCGCTTTCCGCGCAACACTTTCGTGCAGCTCGCAACAACATACTACGGCCCGAATAACTCGTTCGGCGTTCCCGCGTTCTTAGATTGGAACGCAACCACGCGTTACGATCTCGCACGCGATACGACGGCGCAGTTTTCGGTCGACAATCTTTTCGGTGCGCTGACACCCGTCTTCATCACCGCCAACGGCGGCGTCGCGGTTCCGCTTGCCAACGGAAATTTCGGGCTCGAGAACGCGAACGCCATCGGCCCGCGCACGTTCCGGTTCTTCGTTACGCAAACGCTCGGCAATTAGCTTCGAGGCCCGGCGTTGAACGCAACCGAGCCGTCCGAACCGCGTTCGTTCGTTGCGGCGGCGTACGCGGCGCCGATCGGCGTCCTGAGCGGCCTCACGGGGCTCGGCGGGGCCGAGTTCCGGCTACCGATTATTGCGGGCGTGCTCGGCTATTCGACGCGTAGCGCCATACCGATCGATCTGTGCGTAAGTTTGCTAACGCTCGTTACGTCGCTCATCGTTCGCGCGCGGTCGCTTTCGCTGACGCTCGTCGTACCGTTACTGCCCATCGTCGCCGCCTTCATCGCAGGCGCCGCACTAGCGTCGTTCGCCGGGCCCGCGATTGCCGCTCGCCTAAGCGACGAACGTTTGCGGCGGATCGTACTCGGCGTTATGACCGTGCTCGGCGTATTTCTCATCTACCAAAGTTTGTATCCGCTCCAGCGCGGAAGCGGTTTGCCGCCGCTGCCGCTCGTTCGCCTCGCCGCGGGCTTCGCGGGAGGCCTCGCGGCCGGCATCGTGAGCAGCACGGTCGGTGTCGCGGGCGGCGAGCTGCAAATCGCACTGCTCGTGCTCGTCTTCGGCGTCGACATTAAGACGGCGGGAACCGCGAGCCTTTGCATAAGCCTACCGACGCTCGTCGTCAACGTATCGCGTTACGCCGCTCGTGGCGCCATCTCAGGACGAACGCTTCGTTCGACGATCGTGCCGATGAGCATCGCATCGATCGTCGGAGCGATTATCGGCGGGACGATTGCGGCCGCCGTTCCCGTCAGATCTCTCCGCGTCGGGCTCGGCGTACTCTTAATCGTCTCGTCGCAACTCGTCTTCCGGCGCAAGCCGTGCGAACGCTAAACCGCGATTAGCCTACGTGCTTCTCCAAGTTGGTTGCGTCGCGCGCTCGATCGACGACAAACGAGCCGTCGTTTCGTAAAAGTTTGCGAGCTGCACGACTCCCGCCTTCGCCGCTTCGCTGTCGGGAAGTTCGCTATCGTCGTTCCAGCCGGTGTCGTCGCCTTGCGGCGTCGGCTGCACGGCGATTCCGTCGCGGCGGCCGGTAATTATGAGATTGTCGAGCGCCATCCCGTAGTCGACGCCCTCTTGAGGCGGCAGCCAGCCGATCTGACCACGCACGGGTATGAGACTTTCATCCGACCAAAGCTTGCGCGCGCCGTATCCGGTGCAGTTCACGACAAGGCGCTGCGGCACGATTGCGACGTCGTTCGGCGTTGCGAACTCGCGCGGTTCGATCGTGCCGCCACCGATCTTGAATTCCTCGACGAGCCGGCGTGAGTATTCGGCGATATTAAACGTCATGCCCGAACTGCGTCGAGCCGTTCTTACGTTATACGGCTTCTTACCGTTCTGCAACTCCAGATCGCGCCGTCCGGGAAACACATCTTGAATACGATCGCTGTAACTCGCGAAACCATGAGTATTGCCGCGTTCGTAATTCGCGTATATCTGATCGCGTGTTAGATTCGAGAACACGTACCGGTCATTCCACTCGACGGGCGTTCCCGGTAATCCGAGATAGCTCTGATACATGGTAAACGAAGCCCGCGCCATACGCTCCCAGAGCGCCGGAAAGTCGGCGCCGGCCGATGCCGCAAGGGCGATGCGAGAATCCGGTGTATACGAGCCGGTCGCGCGTGCCGAGCGAACGAACGGGAATTGTTCCTTGGCGTAAATCACCGGTCGCAAACCCAAACGCTGCGCGACGATGGCGGTCGTTAACCCGATCGCACCACAGCCGAGAATCGCGACGTCACGTTCGCCGAGCGAACGTTCGAGAAGCTTCTCGAGCACTACGGAAGCAGATCCCCACGAGAGTGACCACCCGCTTCCACCGTGTCCATAATTGTGAAATACGGTTTTGCTACCGACCTGCTCGATATCTAAGCGCGGACCCGCCGCGCGAAACGGCCGCGTGCAAACGGTCACGCGTATCAGACTATCGGGATCGGCACGGATGGGCACGATGCGGTCGATGCGATCGTAGAAAGGCACGGTCGGCGCACCGAGTGCTGCGACCGTACCCTGCAGAAACGAAAGGCGGTTCATTCGTTCGTGTGGCAGCGCGCCTAGGGACTGCCGCCTACGGCGGCTTCTCGGCCGAGCATCGGACCTCGAACGGCGCGATCCGCTACCGCGAGCCGAACCGCGCAGAACTTGAACTCAGGAATCTTCCCGAACGGATCGATCGCGTCGTTCGTGAGCAAATTCGCCGCAGCTTCGTTATACGCGAAAGGCATGAACAGCACGCCGCGCTGTACGCCGCGATCGGCGCGCGCGTAGGCGACGACGCGCCCGCGCCGCGACTCGAGCGCGATCGCCGAACCCGCCTCGGCTCCGAGCGACGCGAGGTCGTCCGGATGAATGCTCACGACGGCTTCGGGTTCGAGCGCGTCGAGAACGCTCGCGCGGCGCGTCATCGAACCCGTATGCCAATGTTCGAGTTGGCGCCCCGTCGTGAAGATAAACGGATACTCCGGGTCCGGTAACTCATCGGCGTGCGTATATTCGGCGGGCGCGAACAGCCCGAGGCCGCCCTCGCGCGGGAACGACTCGATGAAGATGACGGGTTCCCCCGGGTCGCCTTCGTGCTCGAGCGGATACGTGCACGAGCCTTCTTGCTGTAAACGCTCGTACGTTATTCCGGCGAGGCTCGGCATCGCCGCGCGAATCTCTTCGAACACTTCGGCCGGACCGCCGTAATTCCAGCGTTGCCCGAGGCGCCGCGCGAGCTCTTGAATGATCCAGAGATCTTGGCGCGCTTCGCCCGGCGGATCGAGCGCTTGGCGGCCGAGTTGCACGCGACGGTCGGTATTCGTAAACGTGCCGGTCTTCTCCGGAAACGCGGAAGCCGGTAGAACGACGTCGGCGTATCCGGCCGTTTCCGTGAAGAAAATGTCCTGTACCACGAGATGCTCGAGCTTCGCCATCCCGGCGCGCGCGTGCTCGACGTTGGGATCGGACATCGCCGGATTCTCGCCCATCACATACATACCGCGCACGATCCCGACGTGGGCCGCATCCATCACTTCGGTAACGGTTAGGCCGGGCGTTGGGTTCAACCGCACATTCCATAGCGCTTCGAATCTCGCGCGAACGTCGGTTTTATCGACGCGAGCGTAATCGGGATACATCATCGGAATGAGCCCGACATCCGATGCGCCCTGCACGTTGTTCTGCCCGCGCAGCGGATGTAAGCCCGTGCCCGGCCGTCCGATTTGCCCCGTCAGTAGCGAAAGCGAAATGAGGCAGCGCGCGTTGTCCGTGCCGTGCACGTGTTGCGAGATGCCCATGCCCCAGAAGATGATCGCGGCTTTCGCCTTCGCATAGAGTCGCGCGACCTCGCGGATCGTCTCGGCGGGCACATTCGCGATCGGCCCGACTTTGTCGGGCGAATACTCGGCGACGTTGCGCGCGAGTGCTTCGTAATTTTCCGTCCGTTCGCGCACGAAGTCTTCGTTCGCCAAACCCTCGGCGATGATGACGTGCATCAAAGAATTGAGCAGTGCGACGTCGGTATCGGGACGGAATTGCAAGAAATACGTGGCATACCGCGCGAGATCCGAGCGGCGCGGGTCCATCAGGATGAGCTTCGTCCCGTTTTTCGCCGCGTTCTTCATGAACGTCGCGGCGACGGGATGGTTCACCGTGGGATTCGCGCCGATGATAATTGCGACTTCCGCGAGCGCGACGTCGGAAACTTGATTCGAAACGGCGCCCGAGCCGATATCTTCGAGCAAGGCCGCAACGGAGGACGCGTGACAGAGCCGCGTGCAATGATCGACGTTATTGGTTCCGAACGCCGTGCGCACGAGCTTCTGAAAGAGATAGGCCTCTTCGTTGCTCCCCTTGGCCGAACCGAAACCGGCCAGACCCTGCGGGCCTTGCTCTTCGCGTACGCGGCGCAAACCCGCCGCCGCAACATCGAGCGCTTCGTCCCAACTCGCTTCGCGAAAGGCGGTCCACATGTCCGAGGGATCGAGCAACTCCGTCGTCTTGGCGACGCCTTCGCGACGGATCATCGGCTTCGTCAACCGAGCCGGATTGTGCACGTAGTCGAAACCGAAGCGACCCTTGACGCAAAGCCGCGACGCATTCGACGGGCCGTCGCGGCCTTCGACGTATAAGATCTTATCGTCTTTGATATTGTACGTTAACAAACAACCGACGCCGCAATACGGACACGCGGAATCAACTTGCTTATCCGGCTCGATTAACCCCACACCGTTCGAAGGCATGAGCGCGCCCGTCGGACACGCTTGGACGCACTCGCCGCACGCAACGCACGAACTCGTTCCCATCGGATCGTCTAGATCGAAAACGATCTTCGCGTGATCGCCACGCCACGCCATACCGATGACGTCGTTGACCTGTTCCTCGCGACACGCGCGAACGCAACGTCCGCACTGAATGCATGCATCGAGATTGACCGCCATGGCGGGGTGCGAGGCATCGGGTGCGGGCTGGGCACGTTCGGGAAAGCGCGTTTTCGTTACGCCGAGCTTCGCGGCCCACACGTCGAGTTCGGAGGTACGCCGATACGGCGACGCACTCTGCGACGGCATGTCGCCGAGCAACAGCTCCGTGACGAGCGACTGTGATTTTACGGCGCGCGCGCTCGTGCTCGTCACCTTCATCGCTTCGGTCGGCCGGCGACAGCACGAGGGCGCGAGCACGCGCTCTCCCTCGACTTCGACCATGCACACGCGACAGTTGCCGTCGGGACGATAGCCTTCTTTGTAGCAGAGTCGCGGTATTTCGATGCCGTGGCGATCCGCGGCTTGCAGGATGGTTTCATCCGAGCGCGCCGCGATCGGCGTGCCGTTAAGCGTGAACGAAACCGTTTTCGCGGCGCCGTTGTGATGCGTGCCGTTCGTACGAATCTGCGTTGCCATTATTCGAACTCTCCCGGAAAGTACTTCATCGCACAGAGGAACGGATTCGACGCCGCTTGCCCGAGGCCACAAATCGATGCGTCCGTCATCACCGTCGCGAGATCGGCGAGCAGATCGCGATCCCAATCCGGCCGTTCGAGTAACGCAACCGCTTTCGAGGTGCCGACGCGGCACGGCGTACATTGTCCGCACGACTCGTGCTTGAAGAAGCGCAGCATGTTGAGCGCCGCACGCTTCGCGGAGTCTTTATCGGAAAGAATGATGATCGCAGCCGAGCCGATGAAGCACCCGTATTTGTTGAGCGTATCGAAATCGAGCGGTATATCGTCCATCGAAGCCGGCAACATGCCGCCCGAAGCGCCGCCCGGAAAATACGCGTAAAACTCGTGCCCGGGCAGCATACCGCCGGCGTACTCGTCGATGAGTTCGCGCACCGTAATTCCGGCGGGTGCTAAATGCACGCCGGGTTTCGCGACGCGACCGCTGACCGAGAACGAACGCAAGCCTTTGCGGTCGTGCCGTCCGTGCGATGCAAACCACTCGGCACCGCGCTCCAGAATATCGCGCACCCAATAGAGCGTTTCCATGTTGTGCTCGAGCGTCGGGCGCCCGAACAGTCCGACTTGCGCGACGAACGGCGGGCGTAAGCGCGGCAAGCCGCGTTTGCCTTCGATCGACTCGATCATCGCCGACTCTTCACCGCAAATATACGCGCCCGCGCCGCGCCGCAGATGGATGGGCGGCAGCGGCACGGGCGAGGCGGCTTGCAACGCGGCGATCTCTCTCGTCAAGAGCGCGCGCACGTGCGCGTATTCATCGCGCAAATAGATATAGATCTCGGCAATGTCGACCGCCCACGCCGCGATCAGCATGCCTTCGAGAAAACGGTGCGGATCGCGTTCGAGATACCAGCGGTCCTTGAACGTCCCGGGTTCGCCCTCGTCGATGTTAACCGCCATCAAACGCGGGGCGCTTTCGGCGCGCACGATCTTCCATTTGCGTCCCGAGGGAAAGCCGGCTCCACCCAAACCCCGTAAGCCCGAGTTCTCCATCGTCGTGATGACGTCTTCGACGGCGCGCGTTCCGGCGTGGCACGCGCGCAACGTCGCGTAGCCGCCGTTACCGGTATATCGCGCGTAGTCGATATAATCCGGCATCGGCGCGGCGAACGCGACCGCTTCCAGTGCCGCATCGACGTTCGCGACGGTCGCTTCGCCGAGCGCGTTCTGCTCGACGATGACCACGGGCGCGACTTCGCAACGGCCGACGCACGGTGCGGGAACGACGCGGACGTTCGCGCCGTAACCGCCGTTTTGCAACATCCGCAAAAGATTCTCGGCGCCCGCCAGTTCGCACGATAGGCCGTCGCACACGCGGACGGTCGTCGCGGCAGGCTCAGGCTCGCCTTCCTTCACGACGTCGAAGTGATGGTAGAAAGTCGCGACCTCAAAAACTTCGGCGGGTGCGAGGCGCATCTCGTCGGCGAGCGCGACGACGTGCGCGGCCGATATGAACTTGTAGCGGTCCTGAACTTTGTGCAGATGCTCGATCAACAGATCGCGGCTGCGCGGTTCCGAGCCCAGGAGCTCGCGTATTTCGAGCAGCGCGTTCGGATCGACCGGCCGGCCTCTGCCTTCGCGCCGTTTCTTCTTCCGTACCACGCCGTCGTCCGGCGTGACGGGTCGCGCGGCCGTTCCGAGCGGAATGCCGCTAATTATATCGATCGTTTCCACGGCTTCCTCCGGCCTCTCCCTGCTCGTCCGAGCGCCGTTCCTAGGTGTTAGGGGCGCTCGATATCTTGTAAGGGTGCCACGCCGTCGAAGCTGCCGCCTTCCACAAGGGCCTCACGTTCGGTTAACGGTTCGGCTTCGTTCTCGGCCGTCTCGGTCGACTCGTGGAATGCCGTCAGCGGCTTTTCCGTCGCCGGGCGCCCGACGACGTTGCTGCTTTCGGCGCCCGTTTCGGGCGGCGTGGTACCGGTTCCATTGTCGCTCGACACGACGGGGTCCGGGCCACTCGGTCGTTCGCTCATCGTGCTTCTCCGGGCGAGGTGCGCTCGCCTGAGCTTCTAGGGTCGTGCTTTCCGAGTGATTCGAGGAGCGCCGCATAATCGCCCGGCGTGTTGACGTTCGTGAACCGTAGAGCGCCGTCGATGGGAACGAAGCGCGCCCGTAGCCGGCGGATGACGAGTTGCAGCGCCCCACGTCCACCGCGGAGCACGGGCAACCCTTCGCGCAAAAAGGCCGTCCGATCGTAGAGCGCCGCGAGCGGTTCGAGGAACCGCTTGCCCTCCACGCGCCGCTCGGGAACGACCGCCTCATCGCCCGGTTCGAGCTGCGCGACCAAGCGATCGAGTAGTTCGGGCATGACGAACGGCGCATCTCCCGCGACTGCGAACACGAATCGCGAACGCATGCACGCGAGCGACGTAAGCATGCCGCCGAGCGGACCGCGCTTGGACCACCGATCGATCGCGGACGGCACGGGCAAGAGCGCATCGAGTTCCGGCGCAAACGTTCTGTTCGCGGCTACGAACGTCTCGCGGCCGGGTTGCGCGAAATTTCGGTAGACCCGTACGACGAGCGGAACGTCGCCCGCCAAGAGCGCGAGTTTGCCCGGCAAGCGCGTCGCTTCGCCACCGGCAAGAATGAGGATACCGACGCTCGGGTGCACGCCGAGTTGTCGTTCGACGGACTCGTCCTGGAAATGCGCCACGCGAACGCGCTTCTCGTGCTTAACGCGAAGTCCCCCGCGGAGCATTATTCGAGCACCGCCGTTTCGCCCGCGGCGCTTTTTGCCGGTTGCAAGAGCAGCACCGTCGGGATCGATAAGACGAATACGATCGCAAAAAACGGAACACGTAGTCGTACGAAACGACCGTCGCGTTTAGCACGACGATGCCGCCGAGCGTCGCGAGCGCCTGCGTGCTGCCGTGCAGCTCGTCGATCATCCGCCCAACGTTCGGATTCGAGAGCGTTATGCCGGCCGCGAAAACCTGTTGCGCGAGATCTTCGCGACGCGTCTGAATTAATTACAGCAGAGCAATTCCGAGGCTGCCGCCGAGTTGGCCGACGAACGTGTAGAGCCCCGTCGCATTCGACATCGCGCTTCGCGAAATGCCGGAGAGCGAGGCCGTGGTTAGTGTTACGAAAAGAAAGCCGAGCGCGAAGCCTTGGAGAACGCGCGGCCAAAAGGACACGAGCCATACGCTCGCACCTGCGCAGAATTCGAGCGCCCGCGGCCCGCCCCCGCGGGACTACCGCTCGCGCGACGCAGAAGCAACGGCGATGGATTGGAACCCGGAACGCGCGCGCGTCGAGGCGGACTCGCGCCGTACGGAACGCTGGTCGCGCTGGGGCCCCTACGTGAGCGCGCGCCAGTGGGGCACCGTTCGCGAAGACTATAGCGCCATGGGTGAAGCGTGGACGTACTTCCCGTTCGAGCAGGCCGCCGCGCGCGCGTATCGCTGGGGCGAAGACGGCATTTTCGGCATCAGCGACAATCATCAGCAGCTCTGCTTCGCGCCGGCGTTTTGGAACGAACGCGATCCGATTCTCAAGGAACGATTTTTCGGCCTAAGCGGTCCGCAAGGCAATCACGGCGAGGACGTTAAGGAGTGTTACTACCACCTCGATAACGTACCGTCGCACGCGTACATGAAAGCGCTCTACAAGTATCCGCAAGCGGCCTTTCCCTATCGGCGCTTAATCGACGAGAACGCGCGCCGCACGCGTCACGATCCCGAATTCGAACTGGTCGATACCGGTATCTTCGACGACGACGCCTATTTCGATATTACGGTCGAATACGCGAAACGGGCGCCGGGCGATATTCTCATTCGCATCACGGCGACCAATCGCGGCAAGAACGCGGCGCCGCTCCATATCGTTCCGCAGCTTTGGTATCGCAACGAGTGGTCGTGGTCGGCGAACCAACCTCACGGAACCATCGCGCGTAGCTCGGGCGCGGCAGCGTACGTGGCCGTGCATCCCGAGCTCGGCACCTACCGGCTCTATGCCGAGCACGATCCGCTCGCGTATTTCACGGAGAACGAAACCAACACGCAGGCGGTCTTTGGCGCGCCCAACCAGCAGCCGTACGTGAAAGACGCGATCGAACGAACGATCGTTCGCGGAGAACGCGGCGCGACGAATCCGAACCGAACGGGTTCGAAGCTCGCCTTACAGTACACGGCGGAACTCGCTCCCGGCGCTTCGCACGTCGTGCGTTTGCGACTTGCGGACGAAAGCGACGGCGAAGCCTCGTTCGACCTCGACTTCGCAGAGGCGTTCGAGACGATTTTCAAAGAGCGAATATGGGAAGCGGACCACTTCTACGCAGCGCTCAATCCGTATCCCGTCTCGGAGGAAGCGCGTACCTTGCAACGAGCCGCGCTCGCCGGCACCCTCTGGTCGAAACAGTTCTATCACTACGTCATTCGCGATTGGCTCGCAGGCGATCCGCTGCAACCGCCGCCACCGGCCGCGCGGCGCGAGGGCCGCAATCACGAGTGGGGCCACTTGTATAACGACGACATTCTATCGATGCCGGACACCTGGGAGTACCCGTGGTTCGCGGCGTGGGATCTCGCCTTTCATACGATTACACTCGCCCTCGTCGATCCGGCCTTTGCGAAGGCGCAGCTCATTACGCTCACGTGCGAATGGTTCA
>CAXTIY010000100.1:0-9981 GCA_964244215.1 uncultured bacterium | reverse complement strand
TTATCCGATCATTAATAACGCAAAACAGCCGCTGTACACGGTACAAACCTTCGTTTCCGGCGTGACGATATTACGACCGCAGGTTTACCAAATCGGCGTCGGCCCGATCTTGACCGTCCCGCCGATTGCGGGCAGCAGCTGTACGCAGTACATCCCGATCTCGTTCAACAATACAGGCGACGTCTTCGGTCTGACCGAGCAGTGCACGACGGACGGCGATTATACGTACTTTCTGTACGACCCGGCGACCGGAACGCAAAACCTTTCGCGCGAGCTTCCGCCGAGCGGCTTCGCGCAACTAACGCCGCGTGCCGTCAACGATAACGGGCAAATCCTCGTCGATTTCGAAACGGTAAGCGGCGGACCGACGCACTGGGGGCTGCTCGACCCGACCGCATCGGCCCAAGCCGAGCGCCGCGCATATCGCTTGTCCGCGCATGCGCGAGCGCCGGTGAAGTCATTCGCCGTAGCCGGCGCGCAAGCGGCTCCCGCAAGCGTCCGCATCATTTCCACGGCTCATCTTACCGCGCGTGCGCCCGTCGCGAGCGGCCTTCGGACGAACGCGCTCCGCACGTCGAGCGTACCACCGCGGCCGCGCCCCTTGCATCTGCTTCGCTCGCGCGTCGCAAGCACGCCCTCGTACGCGATCGTCGATTACGGCGCGCCGACCGGGACGAATTACGCGCTGCAGAACCCCGTGGCATTTAACAACACGGGGCAAATCGTCGGACCGGCGACCGATATCCCGTACGCTAACAATGCGACCTGCGTCCTCTTCGATGGTGGGCGCTACCGCAATATCACCGCTTCGAACACGATCGTCGATTGCTCGCCGTATGCGATCAACGATCGCAATGCGTCGACCGGCGTCGTGGAAGTCGTCGGCAACGTTTCGAGCGCGTATTCATTCGGTTCGGTCTGCTGCGTACCGGGTTCGAGCGACGGGAAAGCGTTTACGTCGAAGATTACGCCGCAGCGCGGTCTTATCGGAACGACGGTTTTCGGTGCATACGATCAGTCGCTGTTCACGGGCGTCAACGCCGCGGGAGCCGTAGTCGGTCAGGGCGTGTACCTCCCCTCCGTTAATCCGTACCTCACCGGCCTATTCACGATCGCCCCCGGCACGAACGCCATCTCCATCGCGAAACCGACGTGTACGGCTTTCGGAAGCTGCGGCTATCTCAATACGCAGCCGTGTGCCTTCGGCGGTTGCGAGATTACGTCCGACGGAACGATCTTTCTTTCAAACGAGCTCTTGCTGCCCGACGGCTCGACGCAAGCCTTACCGCTCGCCGACGCCTATCGACCGATCGTCAACAACGCGAAGCAAATTCTCTATCAGTCGAATTCAGGAGACATCGCTCGGGCGGCGGTCGTGTACAATTCCGACGTCAGACTCTACCAAATCGGAACCGGAACGATTACGCTCGTACCGAAACTTCCGAACGACAGCTGCGAAGAGTACGTCCCGCTCTCGTTCAATAACGTCGGCACCGTGCTCGGCTACACCGAATACTGCGCGAACGCCGCCGATAAAACGTACTTCACGTTCGATCCGGTCAATGGAACGCGCAATCTTCTCGCCGAGCTCCCGAGCGGATCGGCAAGCGTGTCGCCGATCGGCATCAACGACAGCGGCCAAATTCTCATCGGTATCATGACGCTCGGCGGTCCCGTTCACTGGGGTATCTTGCAGCCCACGACGCCGGCGCAGACGCGTCGCGCGAAAGCGGTCTCCGCGCGAAGGTAACGAACGCGGCGGATTTATACGCACGACGTAAGGTTGTCTCGGGAGGGCCTCGCCACGAGCCCGCGTACCATCCGGCGTGGCAACGAGCGAACTTGGCCGCCTGCTCGGGCTCGCGGGCGATCTGCACATCGACTTCATCGGCTCCGAGGCGTTGCGTGGCAATCCGCTCGGCGATCCCGCGACGCGTCCGCTCGCCGTCTACACGCCGCCCGGCTTCGATCCGCAGGGCTCCGGGCGCTACCCCGTGCTGTACGTGTTGCACGGGTACACGGGTGACGTCGCGGCGCTGGTGGCCGGGCGCCCGTGGGAAACCAACGTCGTGCAATGGGCGGATCGCTTAATCGTGGAAGGTGCGATGCCGCCCGTGCTGCTCGCCATCGTCGACGGCTTCACGCGGCTCGGCGGTTCGCAGTATGTCGACTCGATCCATAACGGCGCGTACGCGACGTACACGGTTCGCGATGCGATCGGTCACGTCGATCGGACGTACCCGACGATTGCGGCCGAAGGTGGCCGGGCGGTGCTCGGCAAGTCGTCCGGCGGCTTCGGCTCATTGCACCTCACGATGCACTATCCGGGCGTTTTTTGCGCGTTCGCCTCACACAGCGGCGACACGAATTTCAGAGGCAGCTTTCCGGCGCAGTTCACGCTCGCGCAGCGAACCCTCGAAGCGCACGAGAACGATATCGAAGCCTTCGTGCAAGCTTTCGAGCAGAAAGCCAAACGTTCGGGCGCCGAATATGCGACGATCGAAATGCTCGGCTATGCGGCGGCGTATTCGCCGCATGCGGCGCGCGCGTTCGCACTCGATCTGCCGTTCGATACGCAGACGGGTGCCTTACGCGAAGACGTCTTCGCGCGCTGGCGCGCCTACGATCCGGTCGAAGTGTGCGGCGGCAAACATGCGGAACTCGGGCGCTTGCGGCTGCGTTACGTCGATTGCGGCCGGCGCGATGAATACGGGTTGGATATCGGCGCACGTATGCTCGTCGCGCGCATGCGCGCCATGGGACTCGGCGTTCGGCATGAAGAGTTCGACGACGATCATCGCAATGTCGGCTACCGCTATGCCGTCTCGCTCCCGGCACTCGCCGCGGTCATGGAGTACGCATGAAAACCTTATTCGCTTGTTTCGCCTTCGTCCTAGCTACCGCAGGCAGCACGTTCGCTGCGGATACCGATTACGACGATCCCGGCATGCACTATAGTCCGCCGCCCGGTTGGGAGAAGATTAATCTCGCGCCCGCGCCCGGTGCGGAAACCCCGAGTCCCGATGACGACAACCGGCCTCCCGCCGCAATCTTCGCGTACCATCGCGGTCAGAGCGATCAACGGACGATCGTCATCAACATCCAAAGCTTCGACGGCTCGCTCGAAACGTTCGATAGCGCCCACGAAAGCGAAGTGCGCAAGAGCGCCGATAGCGCGTTCCTGGATAAGCCGATCAAGACGTCGCTCGCGAACGGCATGCCGGTCTATCTCCTGAAGATTAGTGCGGGAAAGGATCCCGGCCACTTCACCGAGCGCTACGAGTATCTTATGATCGACGGCACGCGCAGTATCTCCGTATCGTACTCCGGGCGCCAAGGCGATTTCGGGAAGCAGGACGCGCTCGACGCGTTCAAATCGCTCTACGTGGTCGCGTATCCGCGTCACCGTTCGTAATCACGTTCGCGTTAGTTCGCGAGGCCGTTCGTCGTAACCGGCACCGCGGTCGCATCGAGTGCACCGCGTAAATCTGCGATGAGATCGTCCTCGTCTTCGATGCCGACGGAGAGGCGCACGAGGTTATCCGTAATGCCGCGACGTTCGCGATCTTCGCGCGGAATCGCACCGTGCGTCATGCGCGCCGGGATGCCGATGAGCGATTCGACGCCGCCGAGGCTTTCGGCCAAGCTGAAGAGCTTCGTCGCTCGCGCGAAGGCGAACGCGCGATTGGAATCGCCCCGTAACGTAAACGAGACCATCCCGCCGAAGCCGCGCATCTGGCGCGTCGCGAGTTCGTGTTGCGGATGCGAGGCGAGTCCGGGATAATTGACGCGCTCGATATCGTCGCGGCCTTCTAGGAACGCGGCGACGGCGACGGCGCCGCGTTCATGTTGCGCCATGCGTAACGCGAGCGTCTTCGCGCCGCGCATCGCGAGCCACGCATCGAATGGGCCGGGTACGCCGCCGACCGCGTTTTGGTGGAATTTAATTTGTTCTGCGACCGCGGCGTCGTTCGTGATCGCGGCGCCCCCGATCATGTCGCTATGACCGCCGATGTATTTCGTCGTCGAATGCACGACGATATCGGCACCGAGCGCGAGCGGAGCTTGAAAGTACGGCGAGGCGAAGGTGTTATCGACCGCGAGCAGCACTCCGGGCGGCCGCAGCGCTGCGAGCGCGGCAATATCCACGAGCCGCAGTAAGGGGTTCGTCGGAGTTTCGGCCCATAACAGTTTCGTGTTCGGCGTACACGCCGCGCGAGTCGCCTCGAGGTCGTTCATGTCGACGAAACTGAACGTGATGCCGTAACGGCTGAAAACGCGCGAAAACAGACGGTACGTGCCGCCATAGAGATCGTCGCCGACCACGACGTGATCGCCCGCCGAGAGCAGGTTGAGCACGGCCGACGTTGCGGCGACGCCGCTCGCGAACGCACTGCAATAGGCCGCCTCTTCGAGAGAAGCGAGTTGCTTCTCGAGAGCGCTCCGGGTCGGATTGACGGAACGGCTGTAATCGTATCCCTTGTGCTCGCCGACGGCCGTTTGCGTGTACGTCGAGGTTTGATAGATCGGTACGATCGTGGCACCCGTGGCGGGATCGGCTTCCTGCCCCTCGTGAATCGCACGCGTACTGAATTTCATTGCGACCGCTTAGACCGCCGCGATCGTCGAGAGGTACGAGATGATGTCTTGACGCGTGACGACGCCGACCGGATGACCCGCATCCATAACGACGATCGCCGAATTAGCGAGCGACAGCAGCTTGTACGCGTGGTCGATATCGGCATCTTGTTCCAGCGTCGGAAACGGCCGTCCCATAACTTCTCGCACGGATTTATGCAAGAGATCCGAGCGATCGAAAACGGCTTGCATCACGGCGACGTCGTTGACGCTGCCGACGATCTTGCCGCCCTCGACCACGGGGAGTTGGGAGATTTCGTAACGGCGCAATTTTTCGAGCGCGTCGCGTACGACGTCGTCGTGTTGCACGACGATCATCGGCGGCAGCGGTTCTTTGCTGCGCAGCACGTCGCCGACGGTTGCGGCACGCCGGCCTTCGGCGAGGAAACCATTTGCCGTCATCCACTCGTCGTTGAAGATCTTCGACATGTAGCCGCGGCCGGAGTCGGGGAAGATGACGACGAGGACGGCATCTGCGGGTAACGTTTTCGCGAGTTTCACCGCGGCGACGGCCGCGGTGCCGGAAGAACCGCCGACGAGCAACCCTTCTTCGCGCGTGATGCGGCGGGCCATCAAGAACGAGTCACGGTCGGAGACGCGTTCCATCTCGTCGATGACTTTGAGATTGACCGTTTCGGGAAGATACGACATGCCGATGCCTTCGACGGCGTACGATTTCGGCGTATCGCCGGAATAGATCGAACCTTCGGGATCGGCACCGAGAACTTGTATGGCGGGGTTACGTTCCTTGAGGTACCGCGCGGTTCCCGAGATCGTGCCGCCCGTTCCGATGCCGGAGACGAGATGGGTGATCGTGCCGCCGGTCTGCTCCCAGATCTCCGGACCCGTCGTCTGGTAATGGGCGTCCGGATTGGAATGGTTGTGCCACTGATTCGGCATGAACGCGCCCGGAATCTCGCTCACGAGCCGGGCCGCGACGCCGTAGTACGATTCCGGCGAATCCGACGACACGTTGGTCGGCGTTACGACAACTTCGGCCCCGTACGCGCGTAAAAGGTCGATTTTTTCTTTCGACATTTTATCGGGCATCACGAGAATACAGCGATAACCGCGAATCGCGGCCGCCATCGCGAGCCCCGTGCCCGTATTGCCGCTCGTCGCTTCGACGATCGTGGAGCCCGGATGAAGGAGGCCCGCGGCTTCCGCCTCGCGCAACATGGCGACGGCGGGGCGGTCCTTGACGCTACCTCCGGGATTGACGTATTCGACTTTCGCGAGCACCAGGCACTGCGCATCGTCGATGACGCGGCGCAGACGGACCAGCGGCGTACGCCCGACGGCTTCGATCGCGCTTTCGAAATATTGGAGCCCGCGCTCGTGTTCGGTGACGGTCATCGCTCGCTCCACAAGTGTATCACCGAGCATGATTCGCTAGCGGCGCGCCATTCTCATGGAGTTTGCCCGATCGGGCGAGGAGGGTATAAGTCAAGCATGGCAACCGACTTACGTTCCGGCACAGATTTTCCACGTCGTGGCCGCGAAGAAACGGGCGGCTTTTTGTGGCTTATGCGCGCTTTCGATAAAGCCCGCGCGGCCGCAGACGGGACGCTGCACGATTACATCTATCCGTGTCCCATGGACCGGGGCGTTTTCGAACGTTGGGGTATCACTGCGGCCCAGTTCGACGCCGCGATCGAGACCCGGCGGACGGATGCCGAGATTCTCAAATGGGCGACCGAACACGTCAGCGCAGCCCATCGCGATACGGCAAACCGCTGGCTCGTCGAGGTAAAATCGGCCAACATGGACCGCCAAGATTCCGAAGAAGGCGTCGTTCCCGTTTGACCTGAAGTCGCGCGCGTATGAACCTCGTGCGCGGCAGCTTTTTGCTTACGCTGGCTCTGCTTTTGAGCGGCTGCGGCGACGGGGTACCGCCCGCCGGAAACTACGCGACGGTTACAGGTACGGTGACCGACGCCCGGACCGGTGTCCCGATAGCCGCGGCGTCGGTTTCGATCAACGGCGTGCAGTACGCGCAAACCGACGCGGCGGGCAAGTATTCGATCACGACGGTACCGACGGGACCATGGTCGTGGTCGGCTTCGGCCGACGGCTTTACGACGGGCGGGAGCGACAGCCCGCCACCGCTCGGGCCCGGAGAAAAACGAGACTTCCCGATCAGCCTCAAGCACGCATTACCGTAAAGCGTCGGTAAGGGCGGCGCCCCGGGGCGCCGGGCGGACGAACGACGCGCGCGCGACGACGTGGTCGTCGATAAGTCTAATTACCACGTCCGCGAGCCGCTGCGGATCGTGGCGAACCGTCTGCGTCTCACTAATGACGTTCGCGCCGACGACCCGAACGCCGAGCGCTTCGATCGCCGCGCGATCGGGGTCCACGGGCGTCTGGCCTTCGACGGCGTAGGCTTCGAGCAGACGACGCGGCGGTTCTTCGTTGACGATGACGTATTCACATACGCCGCGCCCGGCTTGCTCGAGCAGCGTCCGCACGTGGGAGGACGCCGTGAAGTCGTCGGTCTCTCCCGGTTGCGTCATCACGTTGCAAATGTACATTTTCACCGCATGCGAATCGGCGACGGCCGCCGCGACGCCGGCGACGAGTAAGTTCGGCAAGATCGACGTGTAGAGGCTGCCCGGGCCGAGTACGATCGCGTCCGCATCGCGGATCGTCTCGAGCACTTCGCGCAGCGGCTGCACGTGCGGCGGGTCGAGCGATAATTTGGCGATCGCTTTGTGCGACGTCGAGATGTTCGTTTCACCGCGGACGGTCGTGCCGTCTTCGAACCGCGCGCAAAGGCGGACGTTTTCGAGCGTCGCCGGAAGAACGCGCCCTTTGATATTGAGCACGCGGCTCGATTCTTTCACCGCTTTATCGAAGTTGCCCGTGACGCTCGTCATGGCGGCGAGAAACAGATTGCCGAACGAATGTCCGCTCAACCCTTCGCCGTCGTGAAAGCGATATTGAAAGAGATCGGTCACGAGCGCTTCGTCGTCGGAAAGCGCGACGAGACAATTGCGGATATCGCCCGGCGGCAAAATGCCGAGCTCTTTTTGCAACCGGCCCGAACTGCCGCCGTCATCGGTGACGGTGACGACGGCGGTGAGATTGCTCGTCGAGCGTTTGAGTCCGCGCAGAAGCGTCGAAAGCCCGGTTCCGCCGCCGATAGCGACGATCTTGTAGCCGCCACGCAAGCGCCGATCGAGTAACGCATCGACGATACTGCTCTTGGCACCGGGATCGATCGCGACGACGATCGCCTGCATCCACTGCCGAATGCCCCAGACCACGAGCGCGAGGCCCGCGATCATGAACGCATACGAGATCCATCCGAGCGGCAAACCGAGATCGGCGACGGCCGCGTCGATCATCTCGTTTACGTGCAGCTGCGGGCCCTCGGCGACGAACCAACGCCACACCCCGTTCACGAGAAACAGACAACCCAAAAGCGCGATGAGTAACCAGCGCTTCACGCCGAGCCCGGGTAAGAACCAGCGCGAGAAACCGACGACGATCGCTTTCATACTGCGACCAGTTCTCGTAATTCCGTGGTGACCGAAATGCCTTCGCTCTTCGCAAGATGCGCGGCGAGCCGTTGCGCTACGAACACGGAACGATGGCGGCCGCCCGTGCAGCCGATCGCGATCGTCAAGCGCGTCTTGCCTTCGCGCCGATAGCGCGGAATGAGGAAATCGATGAAGCCGTGCAGATGCGCCGTGAACGGCGCGACGTCGGGCAGCGCGTCCATGAAGGCGGCGACGGGTTCGTCGCGCCCCGTGAGCGCTTTGAGATGTGCGACGTAGTTCGGATTGGAGAAGAAGCGTACGTCGAAGACCAGATCCGCGTCGAGCGGGACGCCGAACTTAAAACCGAACGCGACCACGCGCACGGCGAGACGTTCGGCGGTATCGTCCGCACCGTAGGTCGCAGCGATGCGTTCTTTGAGCAACGTGTGCGTGAACTGCGACGTATCCCACACGTGCGTCGCGCGCGCGCGAAAGGCCACGAGCGCGGCACGTTCGCTTGCGATCGCGTCCGGCAGGCTTCCGCTCTCTTCGCGGGGATGACGCCGCCGCGTCTCGCTATAACGACGCACGATCGCATCGTCGCTCGCCTCGAGGAACAGCACTTCGGCCGCAACGCCGCGCTCGCCGAGCGCGTCGAGGGCGGCCGACGCTTCGCCGAACGCGCCTTGTACGCGAACGTCGAGCGATAATGCGATTCGTTCGATTCCCGCGCGCTCTGCAAGGGTAACGAGTTCGGGAACGAGCGCGGGCGGCAAATTATCCAAGCAATAGAATCCGAGATCTTCGAACGACTTCATGGCTTGGCTCTTGCCGGCACCGGAAAGGCCCGTTACCACGACGAATCGTAGAAATGTCACCAGAGGCTGCCGGAGCGCGCGTGCATGAGTTTCTTTTCGCCTGAAAAAGCCAACGCCCTTATTCCCGTGCTTGCACCGCTGATCGAAGAGTTGTGGACGAAGCGCCAAGAGCTCGCCATCAAGCTGCTCGAGCAGGATCCTGCTCTGCGAAAAGCCCGCGGCCGCGTCGGTGCGTCGACCGCCGAACGCCGCGGCGATACGCGCCGCACGACCGAATTGAAAGCGGATATCGTCCGCACGATCAACCGGATCGAAGCGTACGGATGCGTTCTCAAAGGCATCGACCTCGGGCTGCTGGACTTCCCCGCACTGCGCGATGGCCGCCCCGTGTTTCTCTGCTGGAAAGCGGGCGAGGTCGCAGTCGCCCATTGGCATCCGACCGACGAAGGTTTCGAGAGCCGCCGTCCGCTGTAAGCCGGAACGGAAAAAGCCCCGATCGTCGCGATCGGGGCTTTTCCAAGTGGGGGGTGCGGTTGCCTTATGCGGTCACGACGGCCGCTTCGACCTTGATGAAGTCTTCGGCGAGCCCTTGCAGCCGAACGTCTCCGAATTCGACCGTATACGCGCCGTTTTCCACGCTGCGCACGTCGCCGAGTTCCGGAACCGTAGCGAGCTGCGGGATCTTCCCACGAATTTCATCGGGAAGACGCACTTTGTCGCCTACGTTGAGTCCGCCGTGAGCGAAGAGCGCTTCGAGCTCCTCGAGCAACATCGGTAACGGAATGCCGTAGCCTTCGCTGACCTGTTCGATCGTCTCCGTTTCGCTGATCGCACAATTCGAACAGCCGCCGAGATGGAATTTCGCGAAGACGCGACGTGCGCCGGCATGCGTCTTGAACGCATTTTCGACGGTCAGGTCCTTGCTGAAATGAGCGCTCAACCGATTCTCCCAGAGTGATGACGACGCAAATCGCCGCCTGGTACAATATTGGCTAGGACCGGCCTGTGCGCCTCGAAGTTGCGCCCCCGGGCACCGCCCC